>JAGWBK010000022.1:22388-116535 GCA_021295915.1 Dehalococcoidia bacterium | reverse complement strand
CGTGTATGCTGCCATGGTCAGGCTGATGCTACACCGACTGGCTGTCCCTACCTGAAATGACTTCTCAGACACCCTCTAATATCAATCAGGAACAACGATCTGAGAGGGGACATCCCGGCTGAACTGGGGTCGCTGTCGCAGCTCAGGTATCTCGACCTGCACGGCAACTCGCTGTCGGGAGAGATCCCTGCTGAGCTTGGCGGTCTGAGCAACTTGCAGCTGCTCTTCCTGTCCGAGAACGCCCTTATAGGCTCGGTCCCATCAGGGCTCGGCGACCTGTCCGGCTTGCGAGGACTCTGGCTGGGCGGCAACCAGATCACGGGCTGCCTGCCTCCGATGCTGCGTGACACTGACCACAGCGACGTGGACAGCCTGGGGCTGGAAGACTGCAAGTAGCAGTCAGCTTGATGAAGTTGTGTCAATTTGGTGGGTGCCTCCCTACGGAACCTGGAGTCCCTCCCTCAGGGAGAGGGCTAGCGCCTGCCCCGGACTCGATCCGGGGATGAGGGTGAAAGCACTGCCTACCAAACTGACACAGTCTCCCACTTGAGACGTGCTATTGTGACTGTCCCATTCTTGGAGTAGCATATGGCGTGGCAATTCACACGTCGTAACGTAGGTATCTACGTAGCACAAGGAGAGACCTCACATGGCTGACATTGAATGGGGCGGTATCTATAAGGAAATCGGAGCGCAGCCGGTCATCAACGCAATAGGCAGCGTCACACTGCTCGGTGGTTCGACTCCTGTGCCCGAGGTGGTTGAAGCAATGGAGGCGGCAGGTGTCGCCTACATTCCGCTGGTAGAGCTAGAGGAGAAGGCCGGACGCGCGATCGCTGATATGGCAGACGTGCCTGCTGCATGGATCACCTCCGGAGCCGGATCGGCGCTGACCCTGGCCGCCGCTGCCGTGATGGCAGGTGACGACGACGACAGGATTCAGCAGCTCCCTGACACCACAGGGATGAAGAACGAGTTCCTCATTCAGAGAAGACAGCGCTACTGGTACGACCGCTGCCTTGAGACCTCCGGCGCCAAGCTCGTCGAGTTCGGCTCGGACGAAGGCACGACTCGTGAGGACCTCGAGAACGCCATCGGCCCCAACACTGCAGCGGTCCACTTCTACGCCGTAGAGCAGGACCCGGACCCTAACGTACTTTCGCTGGAGGACTGCATCGAGATCGGCAGAGCACACGGGATCATGGTCACGGTCGATGCGGCTGGACAGATCTATCCGCTCGAAAACTTCGGTAAGTACGTGCGAATGGGCGCTGACTTCCAGTGCATAGCCGCCAAGTACATGGGCGCTCCGCAGTCGACCGGACTCGCGCTCGGCACCGAGGACATGATCCGCAAGCTCGGATACCAGTCGTTCGTGGGCTACGAGGGACGCAGGATCAGGGGCATCGGCAGGCCTCACAAGGTCGACCGCCAGGAGATGATCGGCGCGGTTGCGGCGACCAAACGCTGGCTCACCATGGACCACGAAGCGCGTCTCGCCGAAGTAGAGCAGCGCAGCCAGACCATCCTGGGGCCGCTCAGGAACATCCCCGGACTCAAGGCTGAGATGATAGACAACATCATCGGCCACCAGCCGTTCGGTGTGCATCTCGAAGTGGACTCTGACGTCGCCGGATTCACCGCACAGGAGCTGGTTGACAGGCTCAAGGCTGGAGACCCGCCGATCTGGACGCGCGTTCGCGATGGCGAGGAGCACATCGACATCCATGTCTTCGGTCTGTACGAGGGCGAGGAGCAGATAGTCGGCGAGCGCATAGCCGCCGAGTTCGGTCGCTAAAGGGCTTTGAGTTCCCGACCATACGACACGAAGTCCCCTCTCCCTTGATGTGAGAGGGCTAGGGTGAGGGTGATTGCCGCCTGACGGCAGTGCATGTCTGGTCCACTTGAAGGGATACGCATAGTCGACCTCACTCAGCCCAACTGCTGGCGTTCCTGGGCGCCGACGTCATCAAGGTTGAACAGCCGGGCGTCGGCGACAGGACTCGCCACGAGCGAGCCATCTCCGAGGACGTAGACAGCTTCTACTACATCGTCTTCAACGCAAATAAACGCAGCATCACCCTCAACCTGAAGAGCGAGCGCGGTCGCGAGATCCTGCTGGATCTGGTTGCGAAGGCCGACATCGTCGTCGAGAACTACGCCCCCGGCCAGATGGAGCGGTTCGACCTCGGCTTCGACGCGCTCAAGCAGGCCAACCCGAAAATAGTCTACTGCACCATCAAGGGCTTCGGCAGCTACGGCCCGCACTCCCACGTGAAGAGCTTCGAGCATATCGCCCAGGCCATGGGCGGAGCCATGAGCGCGCAGGGAGATGCGGGCGGTGAGCCGACTTTCGTGGCACCGGGCGTCGGCGACTCAGGTACCGGCCTCCACGCCGGCATAGGAATGCTGGCCGCGCTGAGACAGCGTGACGCCACAGGCGAGGCCCAGCGTGTCGAGGTTGCCATGCAGGACGGCATAGTCAACCTGATGCGCATCCGGATGATCGACACGTTCAACACGGGTAAGCCCATCCCGCGAGAGGGTAACCGCACCTGGGGAGGCCCGTCAGTTGTGTATCCGTGCAAGCCGGGTGGCCCGAACGACTACGTGGCGCTGGTGCTGGCCGGAGACGCGTGGGACACGGTGCTCGCACTGGCAGGACGCGCCGACCTCATCGGCGACCCTCGCTACGCGACTGCTGAGGCACGTCAGGAGCGTGGTCCCGAGGTCGAGGAGATCGTCAGCTTGTGGACGCGCACCGTAACCAAGCACGAGGCGATGGAGATCTTCACTGACCTGGGATTCCCCGCTGGGGCTGTCCAGGACTCGCTGGACGTGCTGGCAGACCCTCACCTGAAAGAGCGGGAGATGATCGTGGACATCCACGACCCCGTCCGCGGCGACTACCAGGTGATTGGATGCCCCATCAAGGTCGAGGGTAACGAAGTCGAGATTCAGCCTCCTCCGCTTCTCGGTGAGCACACCGATGAGGTACTCGACGACGTGCTCGGCATGACGCCCGACGAGGTAGGCGCACTAAGGGACGAGGGCATTGTCTAGTGGACAAGCGCGAATTCATCGACCGCGTAAAGTCCGAGCGGCAACTATGGGACGAACTCCTGAGCCAGGTTCCCGATGACCAGATGCTGACGCCAGGAGTAGAGGGCGACTGGTCGGCCAAGGACATCCTCGCCCACTTGATGTGGTACGAGCGAGAGATGATCGGGGTGCTCAAGGCACGAGCGTTGGTAGGTTCGGACTGGTGGGCGCTGCCCTTGGAGGAGCGAAACGCCGCCGTCCATGGGGAAGTCTCCGGCATGTCTCTCGAAGAGGTGCGGGCTGAAGTTGCCTGTGTGTTCCCGGCTCTGGTCGAGCAGCTTGAGCTGCTGCCTGAAGAAGCGCTCCACGACGCCGCACACTTTGAGGGTATGCCAGCCGAATGGGCGCCATCCGACGTCATCGGCAGCAACACTTTCAGGCACTACCCGGATCACACTGAGTCGATACGCCGGCTGATCGGGCTGGACACCGACTCGTAAGCTGTTCCCGAAGTCACCTAGTCAGCGGCGACAATCGCGAGTTCCGGATGTGGCAACGGCGGACGTTGCGCCGCGACTGCGGCCTCCTGCTCGTCGCTCGTCATTGGCGTGAACCGCTGGGCGGCGTCCAGCACCTTTGGCAGCAGGCTGACCTCGCCTGAGCTTGGCGCAGTGTGCATCGGCTGTGACAACACCCACCACAGAGAACGGTCGATGTCCTCCTGCTCGCGGTGCGGGTCGTACCACGTGTGGAGGTCACGCGACCCGGTACCCCAGCCGCCGCGGGCGATCATCTTGATCGTCTGAATACCTATATCCTTGGCCGCGCACTCAGTGAGCAGCGCCTCTGAGTCGCGGCGGTAGTTGGCGTCTCTGGCCATTGCCGGGCTCAGCGGGAACATGACCGTATCGAAGTCGAAGCGGTTCAGGCTCTCAAGGATCGTGCTTGGAACGTATGGCCCGTGACCGGTGATCCCGAGCCACTTGGTCAGGCCATGCTCACGCATCTCGACCAGCGTCTCTAGCGCGCCCCCGTCGGCGGTGGCGAGGTCCAGCTCGTGCATGTTGACCACTGAGTGGAGTTGGAAGAGGTCGAAGCTGTCTACGTTCATCCGCTTCATGATGCTCTCGACGTCTCGCCACGCCTCGTCACGACTTCGGAACCGTGTCTTTGATCCCAGGAACATCTTCTCCCTGAGCTCCGGCATCCACGGCGCGACTCTCTCCATGGACTGGGCGTACGAAGGCGCTATATCGATGTGGTTTACGCCGTGATCTAGGAGTAGCTGAATGGCCTTGTCTGCATCGTCCTGGTCTACGTAGCCGACCGAGTACGCTCCGAATGTGACGACGGTGCTCTCATGCTCTGTGCGTCCGAGTCTGCGCTTTTCCATTGAATTGTCCTCCTCAGGAAGTCGAGCGACTGCTACACGATACGCACGGGTCGCTGTGATAGACTTTCGCTCTCGAAATCTTCGTCAATGGAGTGAGCATACAGAAAATGTCCCAAGTATTCGACATCGCCGACCGGTACGTTGAGCGCATTGCGGAGATGAGTCCGATCAGCGCTACCTACATGGGCGTGCCTGGCCACGACCACGAGATGAACGACTTCTCGCCAGAGATGAGCGAGGCCTCAGCCCAGCTCGACCGCGATACGCTGGCCGAGCTTGATACAGCGCGAGTCGAAGACGAGCGTGACCGCATCGCGCGAGACGCGATGCGAGATAGCCTGAGGCTTAACCTCGACCAGCACGACGCCAACCAGCACTTCAGAAGCCTGAGCATGATTCACAGTCCCGTCCACAGCGTCCGCCAGGTGTTCGACCTGATGCCACGCGAGACAGAGGAGCACTGGGCGAACATAGCCTCTCGAATGGCTCGGATCCCGACGGCTCTCGACAGCTACCGGCGCACCCTTGAAGAAGGGCTGAGTCGTGGCCTTGTCGTCGCGAGGCGACAGGCGAGCGAGACCGCGGGGCAGTGTGACGTCTGGACCGGCGCGGCTGAGGGCAGTGCCTCGTTCTTCCAGGCTCTCGTCGATGCGTTCGACGAGTCAGGAGTGGACTCGGCAGGCCTCAGGTCCGACCTGGCTGCCGCCGCTAGTACAGCCGAAGAGGGAGTGACTGAAATGGCCCGCTTCCTCCGCGAGACTTACGTTCCCGGCGCATCCGATCGGGATGCAGTCGGGGAAGAGCGATACTCGCTGGGCGCGCGGGGGTACAACGGAATCGAGCCCGATCTTCGCGAGACCTACGACTGGGGCTGGGAGCAGCTCGCGTGGGTTGAATCGGAGATGGCAGAGACTGCCGAGAGGATCGCACCGGGAAAGGGCGTCGAGGCCGCGAAGGAGTTGCTGGAGACCGACCCGGCAAGGGCCATCGAGGGCGAGGCGGAGTTCAAAGTCTGGATGCAGGAGTTGCAGGACCGGACAATCGCAGAGCTTGACGGCACGCACTTCGACATACCCGAGCCTGTGAAGAATATCGAGGCCCTGATCGCGCCTCCGGGCGGTGCGCTGGCGATGTACTACACGCCGCCCTCGGAGGACTTCTCAAGGCCGGGCCGTACCTGGTATCCGACCGGCGGAAAGACGCGCTTCCCAGTCTGGGGCGAGGTCTCTATCGCCTACCACGAGGGTGTTCCCGGTCACCACTTCCATCTTGGTACGACAGTCGCACTGTCTGAGCAGCTATCGAGATTCCAGCGTCTCCTGGGAGGCACATCCGGTCAGATCGAGGGCTGGGCGCTATATGCTGAGCGGCTGATGGGCGAGCTCGGCTACCTTGAGAACCCCGACTACTATCTCGGGATGCTCCGGGCACAGGCGCTCCGCTCGGTGCGCGTGATCATAGATATCGGGATGCACTTGGAGCTTGCCATACCCGACGGCCAGGACTTCCATCCTGGCCAGGTGTGGACCCCGGAGCTTGGGCTGGAGTTCATCATCTTGAAGAGTCACTTCCCTGCGGACTTCGTCAAGAGCGAGGTCGACCGCTATCTCGGCATCCCTGGGCAGGCCATCAGCTACAAGGTCGGCGAGCGCGAGTGGCTCGCGGCGCGCGAGGAGTCGAAACAGCGCCTCGGGTCGTCATTCGATCTCAAGGAGTGGCACACCCGCGCACTGTCGCTGGGCCCGATGGGTCTAACCCAGATGCGGGAAGAGTTCCGGCGTGAGTGAGATAACGCTTCTTGACCGCTTCCGCGGCTGTCTGCTGGGACTGGCGGCAGGCGACGCGTTGGGTACGACGCTGGAATTCAGGGAACCAGGCACGTTCGAGCCCATAGACGACATGATTGGAGGCGGGCCGTTTCCATTGGAGGCTGGTCAGTGGACTGATGACACGTCGATGGCGCTATGCTTGGCCACCAGTTTGATCGAGAAGAAGGGTTACGACCCCCTGGACCAGATGCAACGCTACGTCAGGTGGTGGCGTGAAGGCTATCTGTCCTCGACCGGTGAGTGCTTCGACATTGGCAATACCGTCAGGAGTGCCCTGAGTCTATTTGAGGGTACCGGCGATCCATACTCTGGCTTTACAGACCCCATGTCTGCTGGGAACGGATCCCTGATGCGGCTGGCTCCTGTCCCCATGTGCTTCGTGGCGGACGCTGAATTGGCCATTGGTCGTAGCGCGGCGAGTTCCATGACAACGCACGGTACCGATGAAGCCGTGGACGCCTGCCGCTACTTCGCTGGCCTGCTGGTCGGCGCGTTCAACGGCGTCGACAAGGATACGCTTCTCGCCCCGCACTACTGTCCCGTCGAAGGGCTATGGGACATTATCCCACTGTCTCCGAAGATCGCCGACATAGCCTCCGGCTCGTTCAAGCTCAAAGAGCCGCCTGCGATCAAGGGAACAGGTTACGTCGTGGACTCGCTTGAAGCGGTTCTCTGGGCCTTTCACAGTACCGACGATTTCAGGACGGGGGCACTGAAGGCCGTCAATCTCGGCCATGACGCTGACACAACGGGCGCGATCTACGGTCAGATCGCAGGCGCCTACTACGGTGTCGAATCGATTCCGGCAGAATGGCGCCAGAAGCTGACGATGTCAGCCGAAATCACATCAATGGCCGACAGCCTGTATGAACTAGCCCAGCGCTAGAGCTACTTCCACTCGTCGTCTGGGGGCCAGATGTTGGTAGCGCCCCGGCCCGCGCCCTGTAGTCCTGAGTCCTCTCGCCAGTCCGCGGACGCGTCTCGCCACTTGATGAAGTGTGGCGCCTGAGTGTGGGCGTGGAAGGCGTCCTCGTCCTTGTAGACCTCATAGAGCCAGATGCGGTTCTCGTCTTCGGCGTCCTGGATGACGTCGAAGCGCAGGCATCCCGGCTCGTCGTTCACAGATCCCCGGGCGTCGCCGATCATCTCCTCGATGAATCGGTCCTTGTAGCCTTCTTTGATCTGAATCGGAGCGATGATGACGTACATGTGGAACTCCTCTTTACAGGACTCTACTTGCTGCTGAGACGGCGGCGCCCGGTGCGACTTCGTACCCGACCTGCGACAGCACTGATTCCATGGCCGACAGCGCGAGCAGCACGTAATCGGGACGGCTGGACTCGCCCATGAGTCCGAATCGCCAGACCTTGCCATCAAACGCGCCGAGGCCCTTCCCGATCTCTATGTTGTAGTCGGCCAGCAGCTTCGCCCGCACCTCGGCGTCGTCCACGCCCTCGGGTATCCAGACGGGAGTGACCTGTGCGAGCCTGTAGCCTTCGGGTGTAACTACTCCCAGCCCGAGCGCTTCGAGTCCGGCCCTCAGCGCCTCTGCGTTGCGCTCGTGACGGGCAAATCGGTTTTCGAGGCCCTCTTCGAGGACTACGCGCAGGCCCTCGCCCAGTGCGAGCACCATGCTCACCGGCGAGGTGTGGTGGTAGACCCTGGGGGCGTACCAGTAGTTGGCGTTCAGGTTGAGGTCCAGGTACCACGAGGCAGGTGGCGTCTCACGCGACCTGATGGACTCCATGGCGCGCTGGCTGACTGCCACGGGTGACAAACCGGGTGGGCATCCCAGGCATTTCTGGGTCGCGCTGTAGCAGTAGTCGATGCCCAGGTCGTCGAATGCGACCTCGTTGCCGCCCAGCGACGTCACAGCGTCGACCATGAATAGGGCCCCGTGCTCACTGGCAAGTCTGGACATGCCCTCCAGAGGCTGCCTGATGCCGGTGGACGTCTCGGCGTGGATAACTGCGACCATCTTCACGTCAGTGTTCTCTTTGAGTGCCTCTTCGAGCATCTCCTCAGGGAATGGCTTGCCCCAGTCGGAGCGCAGCGCGACCACGTTTGCGCCGACGCGGGTAGCCATGTCGACCATCCGCTCACCGAAGTACCCGTAGATGCAAACGATCACGGTGTCGCCGGGTTCCAGGATGCTGGACAACCCGGCCTCCATGCCGGACGATCCGGTCCCGGAGAGCGCCATCGTGTACGCCTCTTTCGTCTGGAACACTTCGCCCAGAAGTCCGGAGACCTGGTCCATTATGTCGACGTAGTCAGGGTCCAGGTATCCGATCATGTTCTGCATCATCGCCTGGAGCACCCTGTTGTTGACCATCGAAGGTCCGGGACCCAGCAATATGCGAGGAGGTACGCCAATCATCGCATTGGAGTGGTCTTCAGTCATGAGGCTCCTTTACCTGCGATTGTACCGGTCGTCGAACCGGACTATGTCATCTTCACCAAGATAGCTTCCTGACTGCACTTCAATGATTTCGAGCGGGATAGTGCCCGGGTTCTCCAGCCTGTGAGTTTCGCCTACCTTCACGTACGCCGACTCGTTCTCAAAGAGCAGCGACTCGCCGTCGTCCTTGACGATCTTCGCGGTGCCGCTGACCACCACCCAGTGCTCTGACCGGTGATGGTGCATCTGCAGTGAGAGCGCCTGACCAGGGTTGACCGAGATGCGCTTGACCTGGAAGCGCTCCCCGGAGTCGATGACCTCGTACCAGCCCCAGGGCCTGTGGACCTGGCGGTGGTTCTCGCGTTCTGGCCTGCCCTCAGCTTCCAGCTGAGCAACGAGCTCTCGAACGTCCTCGGCCCGGTTTCGGTCTGCTGCGAGCACCGCGTCCGGGGTATCCACTACGATTACGTCCTCGAGGCCGACGGCAGCGACCAGCCTGTTGTGACCAAATATCATCGAGTTCCGCATGTCGTGAGTATAGACGTCGCCACGGACCACGTTGCCGTCGTCGTCTTTGTCGCTCACGTCCATGATGGCTGCCCACGAGCCTACGTCCGACCAGCCGGCATCGATGGGAACGACGAGGGCGCGACGACTGGTCTCCGAGCCGACGATTCGTTCCATAACGGCGTAGTCGATCGTGTCAGGCGGACACGCTGCGAAGGTCTCAGCGTCGGGGCGGAAGAAGAGACCGTCGTGCGCACCGCTGGCATGGGCGCTGCGACATGCGTCGATGATATCGGGTCTGAAGCGTTCGATCTCTTCCAGCCAGGCCGACGTGCGCAGCACGAACATGCCGCTGTTCCACAGGTACTCTTCGGTCTCGAGCATCGACTGGGCGGTGTTCAGGTCGGGCTTTTCCACGAACTCGGCAAGCTCGTAGGCCATTGCCGAATCGGACTTGAACCCGTTGAAGAACTCGTCACCTCGGCGAATGTAACCGTACCCGACGCTGGGGAAGCTTGGAGTGATTCCGAAGGTAACTATGTTGTCGTGCTCAGCCAGTTCGGACGCGACAGTGACAGCGTGCTGGAATGCGGCTACGTCGGAGATCACGTGGTCCGCCGGCAGTACCAGCATCACAGGACTCGCCCCGTTGTTTGCCTGTTCCGACAGGGTCAGTGCAGCGAGCGTAAGGGCAGGTGCGGTGTTGCGTCCAACCGGTTCCAGGAGTATCGAGGTAGGCAGCCGGTCTACCTGCCGGGAGTGTTCGGCAACGAGGAACCTGTGCTCTTCGTTGCACACGACAATCGGGTCGGCGACCTCGTCCACGCCGTCCAGTCGCAGGACGGTGTCCTGCAGCATCGAGTGGCTGTCTGAAATGGACAGGAACGGCTTCGGATAGAACTCTCTGGAGAGTGGCCAAAGCCTTGTCCCTGATCCTCCGGCAAGAATTACGGGATGCAATGTCATGGCGAGATTCAATCCCTCGTGGGCATACAGGACTTGCGCCCGGTGCCGCTGCTAAGCGCGGGTCTCACAGTCCCTACGGTACTGCTAGACCGACTCCGATGCAAGAGATGCCACGGCCACTCAGTTTCTCGATCGAGGATATCGAAGAGAATCCCGCAGGGACTTTTCGAGGAGGCTAGGGGCCGGAACATCCATTCCGATACTGTCTAAATCACTAGGCCTCGATCTCGTCATTGATCTGCTTCAACGTCGTTGTCCAGAGTCAGTGTAATTCTCATACAACCGTCAGGGTGTGCTTAGAGTTGAAGCAAGATTCAATTGCCTCGGGCCTGAGATGAAATCATCCCAATAAGGATAGCTCAACCCTCACACGCCCAGGACGACGCTGACGATCGACTCCTCCATCTTCATGCCGAGGTCGGTTGCCTCTTCGACCCTCGCGTGATCACCTGTGGTCGCTACGTATGCGACTCCCAGGATCCTACCGACCCTGAAGTCGATTATCGTGGCCGTGATGGGATGCCCACTCCTGTTGTAGCCGGCTCTAAGCCCGACTGCTTCGTCGAAGAACCCTTCGGGAGTGAACTGATCGGCTGATACGAGGACCTGGTCTTCACCAGCGTCGGCACCGATGTTGTTGAAAAAGTCACTGAGAAAAACGTCGTGCATCCAGTCGTACACCCCGTCCGGCGTGTTGAAGATGTGCGCCACCGATCCCACCAGGACATCGGCGCCATCGGCACTCTGGTCCACCGAGGGGGACCAGAATTCCCGGACGAACCCATTGACTCGCCCGATCTCTTCAAAACGCTCTTCCGTCGCGCCGGGGAACCCGTGGACGGCCATCTTGGCGTTGCCCAGCTCCTCTTCCCTGGTCTGAGTGTACGATTCGTACCTGTCAGGCAGGCTGTGTACGGGGAGCGCCAGTCTGGGCAGGTCAGACTCGCCAACGCCGAACGTAGCTTGAACCAACTTGGTGGACACTTTCGCCTCCAGTTCTGAATGACCGGCCGACGCAGGCGATTGTTGACCTCAGAATCGACCCGTGTCAAGCGGGGCGGGGCGACCAGGAGCACCTCCCGGAAGTCGTCGTACCAGCAGGAACTCTTCACTTTCTCCTCGTCGTAAATCTCTCGTTCGCCCTGAGCTTGTCGAAGGCCCGTTCATGGTTCGACAGGCTCACCACGAACGAGCTACTCCAGTGACAGCCGAAAATGAAGGAGCCTGATCGTACCTGTGTCTGCCTTACACCTGCGGGATGATACCTGTATAATGGCGCCGTACCTAAATTCCACCTCTAAGAGAGAGCTTTGAATGAACGACAGAAATGAGCCAAAGCGCGGGTTCACACGACGACAGGTTCTCAAGGGAGTACCCCTTGGAATCGCTGGCGCTGCCGCGCTGACCGTGGTATCGAGTCGCTTCCTGTCCGCCTTTGTCAGGCGTAGGGGGATGCCAGACCTGCCCCAGGACTCGATCTTCGCCCCGGACAAGAGCAGGTACCCGGAGGCGTAGTCCTCGTTCATATACGGGATCGAGGCGCTTGCGCGCTTCACGGCAGGGCGAGCGCACTTCACCATAAGTCTGCTGTTTGGGTCCGTCACGTCGGACCACTGAGCAGGAATGCAAATCAGTCCCCAGCCGAAACGGCCGCCCGTAGGCCGGCGAACGAAATCATGACGGTCAACTCCACGATCGCCACTCTGCTTGGAACAGTGTTCATCGCAGCCATGCTTGTTGGCTGCGGCCACAGTCCACAGCCAGACCCCACCGCTGTTCCAGATCCCACCCCAACTCCAATTGACGTTGCTGCACTGCTCACCCGATCGGGTGCGGCGACGTCTGCGCTGAACACCTTCCGATTCCAGCTCGAACACAACCGGGAGGGTGCCACACCCCTGACGGAGAGTCTCCGGGTCACAGAGGCTGATGGCAGGGTAGTCAACCCGGACGCTGTGTCGGTCGATTTCGCTGGCACTCTAGGCAGCTTTGCCGTTCGGTCCAGCCTGATCACGTTGGGAGACGACAGCTACATGACCAACCCGCTGACAGGAGCGTGGGAACAGGTTGCACGCGAGGTCAGCCCGCTGGGCTTCTTCGACCCTCAACGAGGCATCGGGTCGATGATGACGGAAGTACAGAGTCCAGTGCTCATCGAGAAGTCAGACTCGGAGTTCGTGATCGAAGGCGCTCTCCCAGTGGAAGCCCTCGAACCGCTGCTCGGCGGCCTGATGGAGGGGAACACGGTTGACGTGCGCCTTAACATCGACTCGGACAGCCTGTACCTGACACGGGCGATACTGGACGGGCGATTGACGGCGAGTGAGCCGGACGGGGTCGTGCGTACAATCACGCTCTCTGAATTCAACGAGCAGGTCACGATAGAACCACCCGGATGAGTGGCCTCAGGAAGTCCCCCTACCTGGCTCTCCTGCCGGTCTTTGTTGGAGTGTTCATCGCTGCCGACGACCAGACCGTAATCGTCACGGTGCTCCCTGAGATAATGTTCGATCTCAGGGTGCAGATCAACGAGCTTGATCGCGCATCGTGGACCATCACCGGCTACCTGCTCGGCTACGTTGCCGCGATGCCCCTGATGGGGCGCATGTCTGACGTTTGGGGACACCGCAATATGTACGTGGCGTCGATGCTCGTCTTCATGGCCGGGTCGATTGTGGCTGCGCTGACGACCAGCCTGACATGGCTAATAGCCGCGCGTGTTGTTCAGGCCGTAGGTGCCGGTGCGCTGGTGCCCATCTCCATAGCCATCGTGGGAGACCTCTTCGAGCCTGAACGCAGGGCGGTCCCGCTGGGACTCATGGGCGCGTCCGCCGAGGCCGGGGGTGTCATTGGGCCCCTGTGGGGCGGACTGATCAGCAGGTTTCTCGACTGGCCCTGGGTGTTCTGGATCAACATCCCGCTTGGTGCGCTGGTGCTGGTGATGCTGCTCATCATGCTGGGGCCGAGTCCGAGGTATCCATCGCGCATCGACTACATCGGAGGTGGGCTGATCGCGATCAGCCTGTCCATGCTGACGCTGGCGCTGTCGAGGATCGACGCGCTCGGGTGGCCATTCGTAGTCTACGTCGCTGCCGCGGTCGTGACCTTCGGTCTGTTCCTACTGCGACAGAGGACGACGTCGGACCCGCTGATACCGCTTGAGATGTTTAGGGCGGTCTCCTTCAGCTCGGCGAATGTGATACACCTGCTGCTGGGCGCAGCCCTGATAATCGGGATGGTCACAGTTCCCCTCATGGCCAACACTGTACTTGGCCTGACCGCGCTCGACGGCGGTCTCATGCTGATGCGCATGACGATAGCCATTCCCTTTGGAGCCGTGGCAGGCGGGTACGCCGCCCAGCGATTCGGCTATCGTGTGCCCTCGGTAGTGGGGTTGCTGCTTATCGCCCTGGGTTACGGGCTCATGAGTGGTTGGGGTCTGGACATCGTCGACCCGGCCATGACGCTGCACCTGGCAACTGCCGGACTCGGATTCGGACTGCTGATCGCGCCGATCGCCCTGGCAGCGACCAACTCGGTGGACGTGGGGCTCCGGGGCGCTGCCTCCGCGGTCGTGACCGCTATGCGCATCGTCGGCATGACATTCGGACTGGCCGCGCTGACAGCCTGGGGTGTCGGGCGCTTCGCGCAGCTCGTGGTCGGACTCGAGCTACCGCTGCCAGTCGCTGGCGAGACATCGGAGCAGTCCAGCGCGCGGGTGGCCGAGTTCGAGGAGCACCTCATCGACGCCGGACTGTCGGTGTTCAGCGACTTCTTCCTCATAGCGATGGGCGTTGCACTGGCGGCCGTGGTGTCGACAGCCTTCATGGTCCAGCGGCGACTGTCGGACTGATCTGGTAGAATCGCCCTCGATTCGTTCGGGGCAAGCCCCGTTCTTTGATTCATCATCTGAGCCAATGTTGGAGGGCTGATTCGATGTCAAACCAGACCAAGGGAGTGATCGCAGGCGGGAGAGGAGCACCAGTAACTGTCGAGGACATACTTGTTCCAGACCCAGGTCCGGGCGAGGTGCTGATCAGGGTGCAGGCGTGCGGGGTCTGCCATACCGACCTCCACTACCGCGAGGGGGCGATCAACGACGAATTCCCGTTCCTGCTAGGTCACGAGGCCGCTGGGACTGTGGAGAGCGTCGGTGACGGCGTGACCAACGTCGCGCCTGGCGACTTCATCATCATCGCGTGGCGCGCTCCCTGCGGAAACTGCCGCTCGTGCCTGCGCGGACGGCCGTGGTACTGCTTCGACAGCATGAACGCTGAGCAGCAGATGACCCTCGCCGATGGGAGCTCACTCTCTCCAGCCCTGGGAATCGGAGCTTTCACTGAGTTGACCCTTGTGCACTCGGGACAGGCTGTCAAGATTGACCCGGCTGCGTCCGCTGCGGCAGCCGGACTCATCGGCTGCGGCGTGATGGCGGGCCTCGGCGCTGCGGTCAACACCGGCGGAGTCACACGCGGCGACTCGGTTGCGGTCATAGGATGTGGCGGTGTGGGGGACGCGGCCATCGCGGGGTCCCGGCTTGCTGGAGCTCACACGATCATCGCTGTCGACATCGACGACCGCAAGCTGGAGTGGGCCAAGGGCTTCGGCGCGACTCATACTGTCAATTCGAGGCAGACCGACGCTGTCGAGGCGATCAGAGAGCTAACCGGTGGAAACGGCGTCGACGTGGCCATCGAGGCCGTGGGCCATCCCTCCACCTACGAGCAGGCCTTCTTCGCGCGCGATCTCGCAGGGACGGTAGTGCTTGTAGGTGTACCAAGTCCGGACATGAAGATAGAGCTCCCGATGCTCGAGGTATTCGGCAGGGGAGGCTCGCTCAAGTCGTCCTGGTATGGCGACTGCCTGCCGACCCGGGACTTCCCCATGTTCATCGACCTGCACCTGCAGGGCCGTCTCGACCTTGAGGGGTTCGTCTCTGAGACGATAGGCATTAACGACGTCGAAGAGGCGTTCCACAAGATGGAACGCGGCGAGGTGCTGCGCTCGGTAGTGCTCCTGTAGCATTCCCCAGTCATTGGCAAGAAAATCGCCCAGGCCACATACCCAACCGTCATTCCCGCGAAGGCGGGAATCCAGAGGCGGGGAGCGGTCGGGACTTCTTCATCGGAGGATTGCATTGGTCGATCAGCAGACGGTGTACAAGTTCAGACCGGTCGGAGACGGTGACAAGACCGCCAAGACCGACCTATTCTACAGGGAGGAGATCCAGCTTGCGCTCCGCAACAGGGGGATGCCGCTGGAGGGTCTGCACTATGACATCACCCCAACTGGGATGCACTTCCTGCTGATCCACTTCGACATTCCGGTTGCCGATGAAGCGTCGTGGACCCTGGAGATCGGCGGCCTTGTCAACAGTCCCGTCAGGTTGGACATGGACGACATCCGGTCGCGCCCTCAGGTCTCCATGCCGGTGACCATGGAGTGCGCCGGCAACGGCCGGATATTGATGGAACCGCGTGCGATCAGCCAGCCGTGGCTGCTGGAGGCGATCGGTACCGCCGAGTGGACAGGCACGCCGTTGCGTCCGATTCTCGAAGAGGCGGGAATCTCCTCAGACGCGGTCGGGCTGCTGTTCACCGGAACAGATCGCGGAGTCCAGGGAGGCGAGCTTCACGACTACCAGCGGAGTCTGACCATCGAACAGGCGATGCGTGATGAGGTCATGCTGGTCTACGGCATGAACGGGGCGCCCCTGCAACCTCAGCACGGCTACCCGCTGCGCCTTCTGGTGCCCGGCTGGTACGGCATGACGAGCGTGAAGTGGCTGTCGCGCATCGAAGCTATTGACCACCAGTTCGACGGCTACCAGCAGAAGAGGACCTATCGCTACGTGCAGTCAGCAGAAGAGGAGGGCGAGCCGGTCGAACTCATTCGCGTTCGTTCCCTTATGGTGCCGCCCGGAGTCCCCGACTATCTTACACGTACCAGGCTCGTCGAGGCAGGCACGCACCAGGTAGAAGGCAAGGCGTGGGCTGGCAGGCTGGACGTGACGAGGGTGGAGTTCAGCGGTGACGGAGGCCAGACATGGACCGACGCCGACCTCGGACCTCACGTAGGCGACTTCGCATGGCGCTCATGGTCTGCCGAGTGGAAGGCAACGCCCGGAGAACACGTCCTGTGCGTCCGCGCCACCGACGAGGAGGGCAACGAACAGCCCTCAGAGCAGATCTGGAACTACCACGGCATGGGCAACAACATGACCCACCGGGTGGAAGTGCGGGTGGAGTAGTCGAGGGATCCGACATCCGTCAGATGTACTCTACGTGATCTGCCATTCAGCTAGCGCAGTGTGGCGAGCCTTTCCTGCAGTAGTGATTGAGAAGCCTTCCGTTTCTCTTCCACAAAGCTATCGCTGTCAATGATTGCCTGGTCGATCTCCTCTCGGTGATCGAAGTAGTAGGCGAGCGCTGCGTATATGTCGGCTAGCGTGAGATCGTACTCGTCAGCGATCTTGTCTGGGCTCATGCTCATCCGTTCGTGCCACACCACGATGTGCCGGACTTTGATACGCCTGTCCCTGATATGGGGCTCGCCGCCGGAGTAGCCGGGAGTGATGTCTATGTGTCCATCCATATATGCGTTGGTTGGAGTTGGCTTCATATTTCGCCCTACAGAATGATGCTCAGGGGGTTTTCGAGCAGGCCCTTGATCTCGTTGACGAACATTGCGCCCTCTGCGCCGTCGACTATGCGATGATCGGCTGAGAGGGTGGCGGTCATCATCTGGCGGACTACGATCTGGTCGTCGTCATCGACGATCGGGCGCTTCTGGACTGCCCCGACGGCAAGCACTGCTGACTGTGGCGGCTGGATGATCGCCACGAAGCTGGTGACTCCCATCATACCCATGTTGGATATCGCGAATGTGCCGCCCGCGTACTCCTGCGGAGCAAGGGTACCCTGCTGTGCGCGCTCGGCGACCTCCTTGCTGGCCTGTGCGATCTCCCTGAGAGACATCTCTCCTGCGCCGACGATGGCGGGCATTATCAGCCCCTCTTCGACAGCCATCGCGATGCCGACGTTGACGTCGTCGTTCATCCTGAGTCCGCCGTCTTCGTAGAAGGCGTTGAACTTGGGGAACCGCTTCAGCGTGATCACGCTGGCAGCGATTATCAGGTCGTTGACTGTGGCGCGCACGCCGTCTGCCGCCATCACCTGGTTGATCTGCGCCCTCAGCATCATGGCCTTTGTCATATCCACGTCGGTGTTGACGTAGAAGTGAGGCTTCTCGCTCTTCGAGCGGATCGTCACGCGGGCAATCTGCTGCCTCATGCGCGAGAGCGGGATCAGCTCAGGCTCGGGTTCAGCTTCGACCTCGGGCTCGACAACCGGTTCTGGTTCGACTTCAGCGACCGGTGCCGGCTCTGGCTCGGGTTCAGGTTCGACTTCGGCGGCTGGTACCGATTCTGGTACAGCTTCTACCTCAGGCTCGACGACCGACTCTTCTTCGGCAACTGGAACAGGCGCTGGGGTCGTTTCCGTGCCTGCTTCGATGATATTCAGAACGTCTTCCTTGACGATGCGACCGCCCGGTCCGGAGCCGTCGACGGTCGAAAGGTCCACGCCGGACTCGTAGGCAAGCTGCCTGGCGACGGGCGTGGCGAAGACTCTGCCGCCTTCCCTTACCGGCTGCTCGGCAGGAGCTTCTTCCACAGGAGCCGTTGCGACTCCGTCAGTGGAGGGAGCGGAAGCTGCGCCAAGGGGAATGGCCTCGACGGCATCTTGTTCCTCGTCAACCGCCTCCGGTTCGGCCGCCGGCTCTGGAGTTTCAGGCTCGGGCTCCGGTGCATCTGCTACTGCCACATCCCCTTCGCCGACGACTGCAATGGCCTCGCCGACCGGCACGGTAGAACCCTCGGCGACCAGAATCGTCTGCAGGACGCCCGATGCGTACGACTCGAACTCGACGACCGCCTTGTCGGTCTCGATCTCGGCTACCGGCTCGCCCAGCTCCACGTTGGAGCCTTCGGCCTTCAGCCAGCGCACCACGGTGCCTTCCTGCATGTCATATCCCATCTGGGGCATTGTCAGTTCAGTTGCCAACGGTTCTTTCCTCTCTGGGGTTTGAATAAGGCAATGTTAGGACAGCGGTGCTGTTGATGGTAGTAGTTGAACGTTGTTCAAATTGCGAAGTTTCTGGCGATCTCATCTACTACGCGACTTGCGTCAGGGATGGTCGCGGCCTCGATCTGCCCTGAGTAAGGCGCCGGAACGTCGAGTCCACCGACGCGTACCACCGGGCCGTCAAGGTAGTCGAAAGCAGCCTCCTGCACCTCGCTTGCGATCTCGCCGGCGAAGCCGCCCGTGCGCCATGTCTCCTCGACCACGACCGCGCGGTTGGTCTTCTTGACCGACTCCACGATGGTGTCTACGTCGAAGGGCCTGAGCGTTCTCAGGTCTATGACCTCTGCGCGGCGGCCCCTCTCCGCCAGGATGTCCGCGGCTTCCATGGCAATATGCGCCATCCGGGAGTAGCCGACGATGGTCACGTCCGATCCCTCGCGGCGAACTGCGGCCTGTCCGAACGGCACCTCGTAGTACTCGCTCGGCACCTCGCCCCTCGTACCGTAGAGCAGAGCGTGTTCAGCGAAGATGATAGGGTTCTCGTCCTTGATGGACGTCCTCAGCAGCCCGAGAGCGTCGTAGGGGGTCGAAGGAACGGCGACCTTCAGGCCGGGCACCGAAGCGTACCAGCCCTCCAGGCTCTGCGAGTGCGTCGCCGCAAGTTGTGCGCCGCCTCCGGTTACCGTCCTGATGACCATCGGGACCGTGAGCTGACCGTCCGACATGTAGTGGAACTTGGCCGCATGGTTGATGATCTGGTCCATTGCGAGCATCGAGAAGTTGATCGTCATGATCTCGACGATCGGCCTCAGGCCCACGAGCGCGGCCCCGACGGCAGCGCCCACGAAGCCAGACTCCGATATGGGCGTGTCCCGGATTCGCTCCGGACCGAAGTCCTTGAGGAACCCGCGCGTCACGGCGTATGCGCCGTCGTACTCGCCTATGTCCTCTCCGAGGAGAAAGACGTTCTCGTCCTGCTCGAGCGCCTCGCGCAGGCCGTGTGCGATAGCCTCTCTTACGATGATCTCGGCCATGGGTTGTCCGCCCTCACTGGATGTTCGGATTGTCGAATTGGGGATAGTGAATTCTGAATTGCCAATTCACCATTCACTATTCTCAGGCGTAAACGTTTTTGTACAGGGCGTCCATATCCGGGAACGGACTCTCCCGGGCGAACTTGACGACCTCTTCTATCTCCGCGGTGACCTCAGTGTCGATCTCGTGCAGCTCATCCTGCGTTATCAGTCCCTCGCCGAGGGCGAACGCCTTGAACCTGTCGATGGGGTCGTTGATGCGCCACTCCTCGACCTCAGAGTTCTCGCGGTAGTTGACCGGGTCGGCCATCGAGTGTCCGCGATACCGGTACGTCATCGCCTCGATGAAGTAAGGACCGTTGCCGGCCCTCGCGCTCCGGATCGCCTCGTTGGTCCATTCCCGCACTTCCAGCAGGTCCATTCCGTCGACCTGCATGGCCGGGATGTCGTAGTACTCGGCAGACTTGTAGATGTCGCGGCCAGCGGCGTGGGTGCGGTCCACGTGGGTGCCCATACCGTAAAGGTTGTTCTCCAGGAAGAAGATGCACGGCAGCTTCCAGAGGGATGCGAGGTTAAGCGACTCGTGGAACTCGCCCTCGTTCACGGCGCCGTCTCCGAAGAAGATCAGGACGACTCCGTTCTCCTGCTTCATCTTGATGCCGAGGCCTATGCCGACGCCGATGGGCATCTGACCGCCGACTATGGCGTGTCCGCCCATGAAGTGCTTCTCTGCGTCGAACAGGTGCATCGAGCCGCCCTTGCCACCGCTGGACCCTGTCGCCCTGCCGCACAGCTCGGCCATGCACGCCTTGGGGTCCATGCCCCTTGCCAGCGCGTGGCCGTGGTCCCTGTAGTGGGTAATGACGTAGTCCTGCGGCTCGAGAGAGCCGACAGCGCCAACGGCCACAGCTTCCTCGCCTATGTACAGGTGGAGGAAGCCTCGTATGAGACTCTGCATGTAGAGCCGGGAGCTTGCCTCTTCGAACTGTCGGATGAGAAGCATCATCCGGTAGTACTCGGCGACCTGTGCCTTATCGATGTCCAGGGCTACTTTCATGTGATCCTCGGCGTCTGAGGAATGAGTGGCGATGAGTGAGGGGCGAGACTTCTCTTACACTCCTCACTCCTGTGTTCTCACTCCTAGATGTGTATGGCCTCTCCTTCCGCGGCGAGTGCGGCTTCTTTGAGGGCTTCTGAGATCGTCGGATGTGGGTGAACAAGCCAGCCCAGCTCTGTCGTCGTGGCCTCCAGGAGCCGGGTCATGCCCAGCTCGCCAAGAAGCTCTGTGACCTCCGCGCCAATCATGTGTGCGCCAAGGACCTCGCCGATCTCGGCATCGACTACCAGCTTGACCATGCCCTCCGCCTCGTTCAGCGCCAGCGCCTTTCCGCTGGCCGCGAGCGGGAACTTTCCGATCTTCACCGTGTAGCCCTCTTCCTGCGCCTGCTCCTCAGTCATGCCGAAGCTAGCCACCTGTGGTCTGCAGTAGATCGCGCTCGGAATCTGGGCGTAGTCCAGAGGCTGCGGGTTGAGACCTGCGATGTGCTCGACTGCAGTCACGCCCTGTGCAGAAGCAACATGGGCGAGCAGCATCTTGCCCGTGACGTCGCCAATGGCGTAGATGCCCTTGACGTTCGTCTTCATCATGTCGTCGATTGGAATGAAGCTCCGGTCGACCTCTACTCCCACCGTCTCGAGGCCGATCTTGTCGGTGTTCCCTTCGACTCCGACAGCCACCAGGACGATGTCGGCGTCGAGGATGGTGTTCTCGCCCTTGGTGAGGATCGAGACCTTGGCCGTGCCGTCGTTGACTGCGATCCCCTGGACCTGCGCGTCGGTGGCTATCTGGATGCCCTGCCGCCTGAAAGAGCGCTCAAGCTGGGCGCTAATCTCCTCGTCGCCGTTCGGCACGAGTCTTGGAAGCAGCTCCACGATGGTGACGTCGGTGCCGTACGCGCGCCACATGTAGGCGAACTCGCATCCAGTCGCGCCTCCGCCGATGATAACGGCCTTGGTGGGCGCGCGCTGCAGTGCTAGCGCCTCGCGACTGGTGATGACCGTCTCGCCGTCAATGGCGAGCGCAGGGATGTGTCGCTGTCTCGCTCCGGTTGCGACGATGACGTTGTCCGTGGTCAGCGCCTTTGTGCCTTCCGGGCCGTCGACGTGGATAGTAGTGGCGTTTGTGAGAGATCCCATGCCGACGACGTGTTCGACGCCGTTCCTGCGAAGCAGCGTCGCCACCCCACGGGTGAGACGGTCCACGACCCTGCGGCTCCGGTCTATGGCCCTGGAGAAGTCGGCCTTCACGCCATCGACGGTGATTCCGTACTCTTCGGAGTGATTTATGAGGCTGAGCACCTCAGCGTTTCTAAGAAGCGCCTTGGAAGGTATGCAGCCCCAGTTGAGGCAGATGCCCCCCAGGGCATCACGCTCGACAATGGCGGTCTTCATGCCCAGCTGTCCGGCGCGAATCGCAGCTACATAGCCGCCCGGGCCGGAGCCGAGCACCACAACATCATATTCGGCCAACAGTCACCCCTCGAATGATTACGCACGTCTACCTATAGAGTCAGACAGACGCCGCAAGTCATTTTACACCATAGCTAACACTGGTAACAGTTTGTCGCGTTATGGGGAGAACCGTACTTCTCCAGGAGTGAGTGAAGAGGAGTGAGGAGTGAGATGCTGCAAGTATTGCCTGGCAGGCTCCAAATGCCAGCCAACGACCCCCTCTCCCGGGGGTGAGGGCGAAAACGTTGCGCGCGACCCTCCTGAGCAATCTCATCCACCGGCCCCCTCTCCTGGGGGAGAGGGTTGGGGTGAGGGCGAAGACCCCGCCTGACGCATCTCCTCAGCACCCGGAACCAACAGCCCCCACTCCCAGGGGAGAGGGCAGGGTGAGGGCGAAAACCTCGCCTGACGCAACTCAGCTCATCCAGAACCAACAGCCCCCTCTCCTGGGGAGAGGGCTGGGGTGAGGGCGAAAACCTCGCCTGCGGGAATGCTCGAAACTCCTGAGACACCCTCCCAGCAAAACAACCGCACACCACACCCCCTTAAATGGGGGTGTGTGGTTGTTACGGACGTTTGACGTAACGCCTGAAATTCCCTGAATTTACGATTGGACCGCGACACTGAGACAACTGTCCCGCAGTTGTCCCACTCGCTGTCCCGTAACACCTGAAACAGCTTTGAAACACGGTGTTACGCAACCTGCTCCGGGACAGATGGGACATGTCCCGTACACCTGTCCCGGTCATCGGTCTGCGACAAAGTGCGACACAGGTGCGACAGGTGTCGCGGACCTAGATGTGCGACAGAGTGCGACAGGTGCGACAAGTGTCGCGGTCATGCAGATATATCACGCTGTTAAGGTGCTCGCAGAACTGGTTGGACAGTGTGGACCCTCGGCCACCTACTCGAACAACCGTTCGTATCATCCAATTTAGCACAGGTGAGAGGGAATGTGAACATTCACGTAGGGGCGCCCCGGGTTCTGAACCAACGCGGGCAACCACAAGGGTTGCCCCTACGAGTGTGGCTTATCTGATGGAAGCGGCCGTCACCCCCATGACAGCCAGCTACGGGATGCAGTATATTGTTGCCCGAAATACGATTGGGAATCAGTCCCACCGCTTTGCAGAAAATGGGGCGGAGCGTTTTACGAAATACTCACTGGAGGTGATACATGGGCAACCGTCTGGAAGGTAAGGTTGCGGTCGTAACCGGCGCCGGACGTGGTGTCGGCAGGGGCGTCGCGCTTCTGCTGGCTGAAGAGGGTGCGAAGGTCGTCGTCAACGACCTCGGCAGCGACGTCGACGGAACCGGCAGCTCGCACGATCCCGCAGACAGCGTAGTCGCGGAGATCCAGGCCAACGGCGGAGAGGCCGTGGCCAACTTTGACAACATGGCCCTCATGGAGGGCGGTGAATCGGTTATCCAGCAGGCCGTCGACACCTATGGACAGGTGGACGCGCTGGTCAACAGCGTCGGCATGCTCAGGGACCGCATGATCTGGCAGATGACGCCGGACGACTGGGACCGTGTGATGCTCAACAACGCCAAGGCGACGTTCACGGCGACCAAGTTCGCGTGCATCCTGTTCAGGCAGCAGCGAGGCGGACGCATCGTCAACATGACGTCCGACGCAGGTCTCGGCGACATGGGCCGCTCCAACTACGCGGCAGCGTCAGAGGCGATCGTCGGACTCACCAGGACGGTCGGGCGCGACATGGGACGCTACGGCGTCACCTGCAACGCAGGCTGTTCCCCGGCTCGGTCGAGGAGTACCGGGTCGCGGCAGTCGACTCGCCAACTCGCGACGAGCGCGCCGGAATCTTCACGCCTGAGGGTGTGGGCGACTGGGAAGGTCCGGGACACCCCGACGATCCTGACAACGTCGCTCCGCTCGCCGTATACCTATGCACACACGCGTCGCCGCACATCAACTGCAACGTCTTCGGCGTGCGCGGCGGCAGCATCTACCTCTACTCACAGCCCAGAATCGAGCGGGCAGTGCAGAAGTGGGGCAACTTCACGATGGACGAAATGGACGTCCTGTTCCCCAAGATGATCGGAGGCGGCTTCTAGGCCCCCAACCGTCATTCCCGCGAAAGCGGGAACCCACTGTCACGGTGGGACGGTCAGCAATCCAGAAAGGTAGATGTAGCGGCAGGTTTAAAACCTGCCCCTACGGAGGTAAACGACAATGGGCAACAGACTAGATGGAAGAGTGGTAATCGTCACGGGCGCCGGACGTGGAATCGGCGCTGAGGTAGCCAAGTGGATGGCCGCTGACGGCGCATCGGTCGTCGTCAACGACCTCGGCGGCTCGCTCGACGGCACAGGATCCGCAGAGGCTCCGGCAGAGGTCACTGCACAGGCCATTCGAGACGCGGGCGGCACCGCAGTCGCCAACTTCGACTCGGTTGCTGAGTACGAGACTGCCGGCAGGGTAGTCCAGACTGCAATCGACAACTACGGGCGCGTGGACGGGGTCTGCCACGTCGCGGGCATCCTGCGAGACCGTATGGTGTTCAACATGACAGAGGCCGAGTGGGACGCGGTCCTGCAGGTCCACCTGTATGGCGCGTTCAACATGGTCCGCCACTGCGTCCCACACATGATCGATCAGCAGTACGGCCGCATCGTGCTGTTCTCGTCCGGCTCCGGACTTGGAGCCTCGGGCCAGACAAACTACGCCGCCGCCAAGGAAGGGATGGTCGGGTTCGCCCGCTCGCTGGCGAAGGACCTCGCTCATCACGGCATCACCGTTAACGCAGTCTATCCGGGAGGCGCGACCAGGATGACCGAGTCGATTCCCGAATCGACCACGCAGCTACGTCAGCAGCAGCGCACGCAGGCCGCTCCTCAGCAGACGCAGTCGCAGGGACCGCCGATCCAGGGTCCGCCCGAGGCGCGCGACCCCGCGAACAACGCTCCCAAGGCCGTGTACCTGTGCACAGAGGCTGCCGGCAACATCACCGGCCAGGTGGTGGGAGTCAGCGGCTGGCAGGCGACACTGTACTCGCCTCGCCACGTAATACGCAGCATCCACAAGAACGGACGCTGGACGCTGGACGAACTCGACGACCTCATCCCGATTGCAATCGGCGAGGGCCTCGTCAACCCCGTCCCGCCACAGGCGCCTAGGGCTTAGAGGAAGACTAAGTAGGGGCAGGTTTCAAACCTGCCCCTAGATTCCCATCTGCTTTCCTAGAAGATCGATGACGGCGTCCGTCGCCTGACGCTTGTTGCCGTCACGGTCGCCCGCGTCAGTCTGAATGCGCTCTGCGACTTCCAGGCCATCCGGGCCCGCGACGCCGATGTAGAAAGTCCCGATAGGCAGGCCTGAGCGTCCGCCTGTCGGTCCTGCGACGCCCGTCACCGAGACTGCGTAGTCCGTGCCAGTCAGGTCGCGCGCTCCCGTCGCCATCCCGACCGCCACCTCGGGACTCACAGACCCCTTGGTCTCATACACCTCGTCAGGCACGCCCAGCACGCTCTGTTTCAGCCCGCCGGTATAGGCAATTACACCACCCGGAAACCAGCGCGAGCTCCCCGCCACTGTGCTGAACGTATACCCGATCAGCCCACACGTGTCCGCCTCCGCAACCGATACAGTCTGTCCACGCTCCACCAGCGCCTCAGCAATCTGTTCGACGTTCATGATTACTCCTATTGGGAAATCGTGGTAATGCGATTCTCGGTAACTATCCGACCTGGACGTGGGACGTGATCCGCCTCAGCGTCGCGATGGCCGACATGGCCGACAGCTTGCCGGTCTTCGGATTGGTCTCCGACGGCGTGTTCTCGATGAGAATAATGAGCCTGCCGAACTCGCCCTCCACCACTATGTTGTGCGTGTTCCTGACTACTGTCGGGTCTGCGTAGATGCGGATGGTCGTCCTGTACGGACCCACACCGGCCATGCTGAGCGCGGCGGACACGTTCACGTTCGCCGGGAACAGCCTACACGCCTCCAGCACCTGGCCCTCGTAGACGACGGTCGGCTCCGTCACGGCGTCGAGGTCGATGTCCGCCTGCTCGATGCCGGGGGCGCCCCTGAGGCCCTCTGGAGGCTTGCGGGTGATCATCGTGATCGAGTCGATCTGGCCCACTGAGGCCCCTGCCACACCGTCCAGCCCAGCCAGCGCGCCGGACGGCACGTAGATCGTTGCGCCGTTCCTCTCGGCGAGATCGAACAGGTCCTGACGTTGCAGCAGCGCCCCTCCGCTGAGGGCCATCAGGTCCTTCCCGGCAGAGAGCGTCGCAGTCGCAATCGTCTCCATCGCGTTTGCAGGCGCGGCCTCCACGACCAGGTCGACGAGGTTCACCAGGTGATGCAGCTCGACCACCGGCGGTTTGCCCGGCAGAGTCGCCGCGAACTGCGTCGCCCGGCCGAGGCTGCGACTGGTAATCGCGCCGAGTGTCGCGCCCGGAACCGAACCTCCGTCCAGCTCTGTCGCCACCCTGCGCCCGATGGTCCCGCAGCCTGCTATCCCGATGGTCTTCTTGGAATTGCTCATGCGGCCCATACTAGAGACGAGACTGTCCGCTGTCAAAAGGCTCTATAACAGCTTCAAGAGTCCCCTCTCCCTCAGGGAGAGGGCTAGAGCCTGCCCCGGACTTGATCCGGGGGTGAGGGTGAGAATCTGGCCTACCAGAATTGCAGATCATCACCTCCAGAACGTTCCCCTGACACCGCTGATAGCTTCCTGCTAAACTTTTCGCTAGTCCGAAACGAGGGAACCCATGCCCCGAATCACGTCCGAAGAAGTATCCCACCTGGCCTTACTGTGCCGCATCGCGATGACCGACGAAGACGTCGAGCTGATGCGCGACCAGATGTCCAACATCCTCGAAAACATCGATGTGCTCAACCAGGTCGACACCAGCGGCGTCGAGCCGACTGGTCACTCTGTTGACCTCGTGTCAGTGATGCGCGATGACACGGTCTCGCCTTCGACCGACCGGGATGACGTGCTGGCCAACGCCCCACGGCGTGAGGGCGACTTCATCCGGGTCAGGGCGGTGCTGGAATCATGAGCGATTCCCAGCTTACCGATCTGACCATCAGCGAGGCCCGAGGCCTGCTCGACCGTCGCGAAGTGAGCTCAGTGGAGCTTACGAGGGCCGCGCTCGACCGCATCGCGCAGGTCGAAGAGAGCGTCAAGGCGTTCGTGACCGTTACCGAGGACCTCGCGCTCCAGCAGGCTGAAGAGGCCGACCGGCGCATCGCAGCAGGCGATGCCGCACCGCTGACCGGCATCCCGATGCAGCTCAAGGACAACATGACCACGACGGGCGTCGCCACGACCTGCTCGTCGCGGATGCTCGAGGGATTCGTACCACCGTACGACGCGACGGTGACCAAGCGGCTCTACAAGCAGTCCGCAGTGCTCATGGGCAAGGGCAACCTCGACGAGTTCGCGATGGGGTCTTCCACCGAGAACTCGGCGTTCTTCCCAACGCACAACCCGTGGGACCTCGACCGTGTGCCCGGCGGCAGCAGCGGAGGCCCGGCGGCCTCAGTCGCGGCAGGGGAGTGCTTCTACTCCCTCGGCTCCGATACTGGAGGCAGCATCCGGCAGCCCGCGTCGCTGTGCGGAGTCGTCGGACTCAAGCCGACGTATGGGCTCGTGTCGCGCTACGGGCTGGTGGCCTTCGCTAGCTCACTCGACCAGATCGGACCGATCACAAGAGACGTGACCGATGCCGCTCTCGTAATGAACGCGATTGGTGGTCACGATCCAATGGACTCAACATCGCTTGACGTAGAGATGCCCGACTACACGGCCTCACTCGGCAAAGATCTGTTGGGCCTGAGAATTGGCGTTCCGAAAGAGTACTTTGTAGATGGTATGGAGCCCTCTGTGGAAGCATCGACGCGCCGCTCAATCGCGCTGCTGGAAGACCTCGGCGCTGAGGTTGCCGAGACATCGCTGCCGCATACGTCATACGCGCTCTCCGTCTACTATATCCTCGCACCGTCGGAGTGCTCAGCGAACCTGGCACGTTACGACGGCGTGAAGTACGGCTTCTCCGACCGCGAATCAGAGTCCATGTGGGACGCGCTGGAGCAGACACGAGGCCACGGATTCGGCCCGGAGGTCAAGCGTCGCATCATGCTCGGCACCTACGCGCTGTCCGCTGGCTACTACGACGCCTTCTACCTCAAGGCGCAGCAGGTGCGCACGATCATCAGGCAGGAGTTCGAGACCGAGTTCGAGAAGTTCGACGCCATCGTTTCGGCGACTTCACCAACTGTGGCGTTCGAACTCGGCGCGAAGACGTCCGACCCGCTCCAGATGTACCTCTCCGACGTGCTGACCCTGCCAGCGAACATCGCCGGAATCCCCGGAATGTCTGTCCCTGCGGGACTATCCGACGACGGGCTACCCATCGGCTTCCAGATTCTCAGCAAGCACCTGGGCGAGCCGACCCTCTTCAGGATAGCCCACGCCTTCGAACAGGCCTCCGGCTGGAACGGCCAGAGACCTCCGTTATATCCCTGAGGCCGCGCCCGCAAACCGTCATTCCGGCGAAGGCCGGAACCCACGAAGTGGCTCGCCGCTCGGCAATCCAGGGGAGGTCGAAGGGGACTCCACGCCCGTAACTTGCGGAACAGGATGCAATTGAATGAGTACTTCAGACGACCTCTCCATCCGCATAACCGGCATCGAGCCTTGGGACCCACCCGACGGCGAGCCGGGCCGCAGCATGACACTCCACACCACACGCGGAGACGTCCGCTCGATTGTCCACCACGACCAGGAAGTCAGAACGACGAAGGGCATCATCTGGGTGTGGGGAGCGCGAGGCGGATTCGCAGGTCCTGCAGAGGGCATCTACCGCGACCTCGCTGAGGAACTTCGGCACGAGATCACGTCGGTCCGGATCGACTATCGCCAGCCGAACGTGATCCCAGAGTGCGTCATGGATACGCTTGTCGGGGTCTCGTTCCTGACAGGCACTGGGCACACCGACATCGCCCTCGTCGGGCACTCGTTTGGCGGAGCAGTCGTCATATCGGCGGCTCCGTTCAGCGAAGAGGTCAAGGCCGTCGCCGCGCTGTCTAGTCAGACCTACGGCGCCCAGCGCGCCGCGCTCGTGTCGCCGCGTCCACTCCTGCTAGCCCACGGAGGATCAGACACGCGCCTGCCCTCATACTGCTCCGAGCAGATCCACACCTGGGCCGAAGAGCCAAAAGAGCTGGTCATATACCCCGGAGCCGAACACGGCCTCGTCGAGTGCAAAGACGAACTCAGACCCATGCTCCGAGACTGGCTGCGCGCCAAGCTGGGGCTGTAGGGCAGCGTAGATAGGAAGCGACAACTCAAAGTACGCTGCTTCCCAACAGAGTGATTGCATTGCAATCATTCTGTGATATTCTATAGAAAAGATAGGGAGGGTCAACTTTGGCCAGCATCATAGTGCGGAACTTGGATGAGCAGGTCAAGCAGAAGCTGCGTGTCCGCGCTGCAGCGAATGGCAAGTCCATGGAGCAAGAAGTCAGGGACATCCTGAGGATCGCGGTGGAAGACGAACGTCAGCCCACTGGGGATCTGGCAAGTGCAATACGTGCCCGTTTCGCTCCTCTAGGAGGAGTTGACCTCAATGTACCGCCACGCGATGCCATGAGAGAACCGCCGCAGTTCGTCTGAGGACGCGGTCATGATCATCCTGGATACGAATGTAGTGTCTGAGCTAATGCTGCCAAGCCCTTCCCCGAGGGTGGTTGAGTGGGTCACGCAGCAACCAGCCACAAGCCTGTTTCTTACAACTGTCAGCGAGGCGGAGTTGCGCTACGGTGTTGAGATTTTGCCTATAGGGCGACGACGCAACAGGCTACTCTCCGCCATTGAAGGAATGCTCAGGGATGACTTTGCGGGGCGCATCCTGCTATTCGACCGCCCGGCGACTCGATCATACGCTCTGGTAGGAGCATCACGTCGTGCTGCGGGACTCCCAATCAGCCACGCCGATTGTCAGATCGCTGCCATAGCCAGATCCGTTGGCGCTTCAGTGGCTACAAGGAACATTGGCGACTTCGAGGACTGTGGAGTCGATCTGATTGAACCCTGGTTTGAAACCCAGATCTAGCGTCATTGAGAGGGCATTCTCCTCCGCCAGTCGTTGTCAGGCAAACGCTGTCACGATATACACTGCGCCACGAAGCCAGTCCCAGATAGAAGCGAGGACTCCTCATGGGCGAATTTGACGACACTCCACAACACGCGAGGAGACGTCCGGTCGATTGTCCACCACGACCACGAAGTCTGCACCACCTGGGGCATCATCTGGGTGTGGGGAGCGCGAGACGGCTTCGCAGGCCCGGCCGAGGGCATCTACCGCGACATCGCCGAGGAGCTTCGGCATGAGATCACCTCGGTCAGAATCGGCTACCGCCAGCCGAACGTGATCTCGGAGTGCGTGATGGCCGCGCTGGTCGGCGTCTCGTTCCTGACCGGCACCGGGCACACCGACATCGCACTGGTAGGACACTCGTTCCGAGGCGCAGTCGTCATATCGACCGCGCCGTTCAGCGAGGAGATCAAGGCCCTATCCGCGCTGTCCAGTCAGACCTACGGCGCACAGCGCGCAGCCCAAGTCGCCCTGCGTCCGCTACTCCTGGCGCACGGCGCCAACGACACACGCTTTCCCCCATACTGCTCCGAAATGATCCACTCCTGGGCCGAAGAGCCCAAGGAGCTGGTCCTCTACCCCGGAGCCGAACACGGCCTCGTCGAGTGCAAAGACGAGCTGAGGACGATGCTGCGCGACTGGCTGAGGGGGAATCTGGGGTTGTAGGCCAGAGGTGGTTGAGCTTCCATTCCCGAAGTAGAGGGAGCCTAGTCCTGCACTATCAGATCTTTCACCTTACTCTGCTCAGAGAGAACTGTAAGCACAACACATCTCTGGATTCTGGCTGGTGCACGAAAGGCTCCATTAACTTGGGCAGCGTAGTAGATTAGAGCCCTAAAGCCGCTAACTGAACGGCGGCCTGGGACGATGTACAGCATCCTCCAGACTCATATGAGGCGATCACGACTCTGGTGCTACAGATAGAGTGTACTAAGACTCTTGCCGTGATAAACTGAGGCCGCGCCGCAGTTTGTGGAGTGACAGGGTGGGACTTAAGTCACTTGGGGCTAGGGAGGTAGATAGATGCGAACTGTTTCTTCAATCCGACTGGCGATCACATCCGCACTGGTAGCCACGTTGCTTGTTACAGCGTTGGCATGCACAAGAACAGTCGAGGTTCCTGGTGAGACGGTGGTGGTGGAGAAAGAGGTAGTCAAGACGGTCGAAGTGCCAGGTGAGACCGTTAAGATAGAGGTGGTGAAGGAGGTTGAGGTTCCTGGTGAGACGGTGGTGGTGGAGAAAGAGGTAGTCAAGACGGTCGAAGTGCCAGGTGAGACCGTGACCATAGAGGTGGTGAAGGAGGTCGAGGTTCCCGGTCAGACAGTAGTGGTGGAAAAGCAGGTCCCGGTAGTCACAGAGGTAGTGAAGGAAGTGGTGGTTGAGGGCGAGAGATTCACTAGGAACATCTGGGGACAGGTGGTGGAGAAGCCTCAATATGGTGGGACGATCCCCGTCGCTATAGATGGTGACTTCGTCTCTTGGGATCCAATGGACATCCTCAAGGGCCAGGGTGCTTCCTGGACTAACCAGATGATCTTTAACAGGCTGGGTCAAGTAGACTACTCGATACCCCGGGACCAGTTCGATGCCACCGCCTTGTCTTCCATCGATACGACAACTGGAGCACTGGCAGAAAGCTGGGAGCAGGTCGACCCCCTGACACTCAGGTTCACTATACGTCAGGGTGTAAACTGGCAGAATAAGGGCCTGCCCGCTGGCCGCGAGATGAACGCCAAGGATGTCGAGTTCAGCTTCCATAGGTCGATGGGCCTTGGCAGTGGGTTCACTGAACCTGGGCCGTATGTCAACCAGGTAAAGGCTCTTCCCGTCACCTCCGTTGAGGCCGTCGACGATTGGACGGTGGAGGTGAAGTCTTCAGAATTCAGCTTTAAGACCCTGGAAGTGCTGTTCTTCGAATCGAGTGGCGGCGCGGTTATCGTCCCTCCTGAAATGATTAATGAATATGGGAACGAGCAAGGATCTATCACCGAATGGAAGCACATTGTCGGTACCGGACCTTACCTCGTAACTGACTATCGCGATGGGTCATCTGCGACGTTTGAGAAGAATGCAAACTACTGGGAATTCGATCCAGTCCACCCAGCGAACCGCTTGCCGTATGCTGACGAAATCAAGATGCTCATCATTCCGGATATTGCGACCAAGGTTGCCGCTCTGAGAACCGGCAGGATTGCGATGCTGGGAGGACGAGGGATGCCACTCGACCAGGTCTGGAGCTTGCAAAAGACCAATCCCGAACTTGTGGTTACGAAAGTAGCAGGAACTTCGGTGAATATGGCGTTTAACCTCTCAAGGCAGCCACTGGGGAACCACAATGTGCGCATCGCCATGCAGAAAGCGCTTGACTTGAACACTGTGGCACAGGCCTACTACCGGGGCTTCGCAGACCCTACTCCGATAGGCAGCGCCTTCCCCCTTGCGGGCCAGTTCACGCCTTATGAGGAATGGCCTGACGAGACAAAGTGGAAGTACATGTACGACCCAGAGGCTGCTGAGAAGCTCCTTGATGAGGCCGGACTGCCCAGAGGATCGGATGGCGTCAGGTTCAAGACCACAATGGATGTAACCGACGGTTGGGGCGCCGACCTTGATGTGATGCTGATTGCCAGAGACTACTGGAAACGGGTCGGTATAGACGTCGAGATCATTCAGCTCTCTGATGGCGACTACGCATGGCAGAAGAACCAAGCCCTTGACTACGACTTAGTGCAGTGCGGTTGCAGGGGGAAGATGTTGGATGCCATCTCCACCCTTCGCGGTCGCTTCCACTCAACGAAGGGCTGGGGCAACACCGCAGATGATCCCATGTGGGGCGCGGGTAGTGTCTACGCCGTAAACGACCCGACTTTCGATGCCTTTGTGGACGCGGCCGAAACGGCTACCACACGTGAGGAGTTGAATGACAACATCAGGAAAATGGAGCAGTACTACTCCGACCAGGTTTGGGCGCTGTTCTGGCCTCCTGTAGTCCAAGCCGTCAGGATGAACCCGCCTTGGATCAAGGGTTACAACGGCGAAGCCGGCGCTCTGGATGAGGGCTGGACGATTGCTCTCAAGTTCACTTGGGTTGACCAAGAACTGAAGAGCGACATGGGGCACTAGCATACACCTTTCCAATTTATGGAACGTGAATTGGTTGGTGGGCATCGCCCACCAACCACCTCGGAGACTCCCATGTCCCCATGTCCCATCAAGGTCTGACACACGCGCTTAACTGTTTCTTCCCCCGTCCATTGATGGGCGAGACTTGGGATTAGGTCTAAACTTGCGCCCTCACGCCGAACGAGGTCTGGTGTGCTCGTCTATACCACAAGACGCCTGCTGCTGATCATACCCACACTGCTTATCGTCTCGATGATAGTCTTCCTGACCGTGCGCCTCTTGCCGGGAGATATAGTAGACAGCATCGCCAAGAGTGCGGTATTGGCCGGTGGGGGACCCGTAGACCGCGAAGCAATCGAACGCGTCCTTGGTCTGGATGTCCCGATCTACGTTCAGTATGCTCGCTGGCTTGGCGACATCGTTCTGCACGGTGATCTGGGCGACTCCCTGCGCTCCGGTGAACCGGTGGCTGCGAAGATCGGCAGTAGGTTGGCGGTTACTTTTGAGCTCGGGCTCATCTCCATAGTGATGGCATTGCTAATAGGGCTGCCAATTGGCATATATTCGGCAATCCGCCCTGATACGATCGGTGACTATCTGGGCCGCAGCGTGTCCATAACCCTCATAGCCATACCTAGCTTCTGGGCCGCGACCCTAGTAGTACTCTACCCCTCCATCTGGTGGGGATGGTCACCCCCAATGGAGTTAATTCCATTCTCCGAGGATCCCTTGGGCAACTTGGGTCAGTTCATAATTCCTTCTTTCGTCACGGGCATGTGGATGTCGGGGGTCGGAATGAGAATGACCCGCACCATGATGTTGGAAGAGATGCGCAAGGACCACATCAGGACCGCCTGGGCAAAGGGCCTAGGTGAGGGAGTCGTTGTCACAAGGCATGCCCTCAAGAACGCATTGATTCCGGTAATCAGCATCATAGGCTTGGAGCTTCCGATGCTGGTAGCTGGCGCGATCATTGCTGAGCAGATATTCGCCCTGCCCGGCATGGGGCGCCTGCTGCTGGAGGCACTGCACGGAAAAGACTACACAGTGATATCCGGGGTTAACCTGATCATCGCGACCGCGATAGTGATGTCGAACCTACTGGTGGATCTCTCATACGCCTATCTGGACCCAAGAGTCCGGTACAGCTAGTCGAGGCATGAAGCATGAGACCACTCGACCGCAGGACTGTTCAGGATGATAGGCCAATCAGGCATCGGCCCATAGTAAGTTTCTTCACCAGACTCGCAAAAGAGAAGCCCTTGGGGCTTTTGGGAGGGCTGATCGTCCTGCTGATGCTGCTCAGCGGTATCTTCGCGGAGTTCTTGGCTCAACACGAGATGGACGAGATCAACCTCATAGATAGATTAGTTGGAACGACGATCAACTATCCCCTAGGGACGGACCATTTGGGGAGAGACATACTAAGCCGCATGATCTACGGAGCCCGGGTCTCGATGACCGTTGGCATGGCAGCCTCTACTCTTGCGGTCGCTGTCGCTGTGATCATTGCGGTCCCTTCAGGATACTTCAGCGGAAAGTATGACATCGTTCTTCAGAGGTTGGTCGACGGATTCATGTCCTTTCCATCCCTCATCGTGCTGTTAACGGTGATGTCGATTGTTGGGCGGGGGCTGCCGCAGATTATCCTGGTTCTTGGTGTGGTGCACGGAATAGGTACGTCCCGCGTGATAAGGGGCGCGGTTATCGGAATTAAGGAGAATGACTACTTTACCGCATCCGAGGCCGTTGGAAACACTACGCTTAGAACACTGATGCTGTACATCATGCCGAATGTCATGGCTCCCACAATCATCGTTTTCACTACCTCGATAGGCGCCATGATCCTATGGGAGGCATCCCTTAGCTTCTTGGGATTCGGTCTTCCCCCCGAGGCCGCAAGTTGGGGTGGAATGCTCAGCACCGAAGGCCGCACTTACATGGAGATGAAACCAGCCTTGGCCCTGTGGCCCGGACTCGCCATCACTGCGGTCGTCTACGGCATAAACATGTTCGGCGACGCCATGCGTGACCTGCTCGATCCTCGTCTCAGGGGCAGCCGCTAAATTCATAGCGCCGAACACGGCCTCCTGGAGTGCAAAGACGAACTCAGACCCATGCTCCGAGACTGGCTGCGGGCCAAGCTGGGCCCTCCAAGCGGCTAGATGTAGGTAGTCAGCTCCTGCTCGACGCGCAAGTCAGTACGCAGAGGTCTCGATAGCACACCCTTCACCAGCCAGCGCACCGTCGACTTTTCGGTCTTCAGGCTTGGCAGTTCGACACTTCCCACGTTCAGCTGAAAGTCCCAATCCAGCGCTTCCTGGGAATCGACGTCGGGCATAAGAGTCGCTGCCGGGCTCAGCGTAACGCTGTCTATGGGATGTTCATTCTCATCGTTGCCAAACTTTTCGACCCGGACCAGGTCGACCCTGATCTCCTGCACGGATACTTCGCTGGCCATTCTGGCGCTGAATCTGCCTTCGAGCGTGTCGCCAGAGCCCGCCTGCGCGGAGTTAAGTCGTAGTGTAAGCACGCCCTGATTGTGTTGGGCCTCGGCGATAGACGGACTCGGAGGCGTGGCAGGTGGGGACTGCGCAGGAACTGCAATCTCGCGGCTCGCCGACAGGTCCCGCGCCTTGATTACATCCATTGATGCACTGACTTGCCACGTTATGCCCGGCTCTATTTTCTGAATGACGGTCCCGTGCAGCGTTGGGAGCGCATCGGGCGGCAGCTGAAACGCTACCTGCGTCGAATACTGTGTGCCTTTGCGTATGGCACCGGAGTCGGAGAAAGACTCCTCCTGACTACTGAGGATGTTCGTCTTCTTTTGATATGAAGTGCCGTACTGGCTGCTAGTCTTCTGAATGTAGGTTTCCACGCAGACCAGGGCCACGGTCCCGCCGCGGATCTCAAAATCGGAGTCCGAGGAGAGCGTGACGCGTGCTGCCACCTCCTCTCCGGGGGCAGCGGACACCTTGTCCATCTCCACCCGCAAGTCGGCCTTAGGACGGAGAAATAGCGATAGCATAAATGCACCTTCGTTGTGCTAGGTCGTGTTCAGTAGAGGGTACCACCGAGAGGACGCATACGCGAACACACTAGCCACTCTGTGCCGTCTCGGATATACTCTGCGCCACGAAACCAATCCCAGTTAGAAGCGAGGACTCCTCATGGGCGAATTTGATGGAAAGGTCGCGATAGTCACAGGCGCAGGCAGGCTCCGAGGCATCGGAAGAGCCGCCGCTGTCGGCTTCGCGAAGCAGGGCGCGAACGTAGTTGTAACCGGAACGGGCAGGGACCCTTCGACGTTCCCGGACGACGAGAAGGCCGTCAACTGGCGCGACATTCACAGTGTTGCCGACCAGATCGAGTCGCACGGCGTAAAGGCTCTGCCGCTGGTCGCAGACGTCACCAACAAGGACGATGTCCAGAACATGATCGATCAGGCCGTGAAGGAGTTCGGACGCGTCGACATGCTCGTCAACAACGCCGCCTTCGCGCGCGGCCCTGACCGCGTTCCCGTGCTCGATCTCGATGACAGAATCTTCCAGCTTGTCATCGACATCAAGATCGGCGGCACCTACCTGTGCACCAAGGCGTTCGTCGCCGCTCTCCAGGAGCAGGGTCACGGCGGAAAGATCGTCAACATCTCGTGCGCGAACACGCTGGCATACAACGCCGCCAACTTCGCAATCGTGGGCATGACCCAGTCGATGGCACACGAGTTCGGCCCCATGGGCATCAACGTAAACTGCGTCTGCCCGGGAGCCGTCGATACGCACAGGATGGACGACATCCCCCGCGATACGCGCTGGGTCGAGATGGCGGAGCGGACTCCGATCGGTCGAAACGGCACGGACGACGAGACAGGCGAGTTTTGCGTCTACCTCTGCACCGAGGCCGCCGCGTGGATCCACGGCCAGTCGATCAACATCAACGGCGGCTCAGTGATGGAGCACTAGGAATTGTGAAGTCGGAATTTAGAATGTGGAATTAGGCGCGGTCGGCCTAGTGAGGACTCACCCCACAGAAGCCACGTCGCAATTCCACATTCCTAATTCTCAATTCTCATTGGCAGCGACACCGTCGCCTTGCCTATTACGTGTGGAGTGCCCTCTTCGTTCTCCATCGTGACGTCGCACTCGATCTGAGGCTCGCCATCCACCATGTCCTTGTCGGTGATCATGCCGCGCAGCGTCAGCGGACGGTTGTGCAGCACCGGACTTCGGAACACCACGTCCAGCTTGACCAGCCTTACTGTCGGTGACCACGCAGTGATGAGCTGGGACATGATCGCGATGTTCATCGCTCCCGGAACGATCGCCTCGGGCAGCCCCTCGCTCTGGGCCTTCTCACGGCTGGTGAACCGTGTCGGGCCTTCCTCGCGTCCCCAGACCTGTGTGAACTCGATCACCTGGTCGTCGGACACCATTCGCTCTACTGGTCCGACCTCGTCTCCGAGGTCGACGTCATCGTAGTAGACTCCGTCGGCGCTCATCTGGGCCTCCTCTGGCGTTTCACGAACGACTCCTGTACAAGCGCGACAGTCTCGTCGTCCTGGTTGGCGAAGCTCGTCTCCCAGACTTGGAAGACCATCTTGCCCGAGCGCCCTGTCTTTGCGTAGACGTCCTTCAGCCTGGTCTTCGCGAACAGCGTGTCGCCAGGCTTGACCGGGCCGACGCACTCGATCGCCTGACCTGCGAACAGGCTCACGTCTCCGAACTCCAGCTTGATGTCGGGCCGGGAAACGCCGGATACGAACATGTTGCAGAAGGTGGGCGGCGCGATGATGCTGCCGTGCTCAGATGCCTCGCCGACCTCGTCGTCGAGGTAGACCGGGTTAGTCTCCCCTGTCGAGTGGGCGAACTTCACGATCATCTCTCTAGTCACCGGAAAGGAGCCGATCTCGTGGTCCACGCCAAGAAGGCTGCGGTCAAATACTATGTCAGTGTCTGCGGTGGTCATGTATACAAAAGTCCTCTCTAAGGATGAGTCACACCCTCGCTCTCAAGATATGTTCCCCCTCTCCCTAAGGGAGAGGGCTGGGGTGAGGGTGAAAAGTCTGGATACATAGCTTCGTCAGGTCCCTGAGGATGACGGTTCTTAACAATTGATGGTTCATACTGCGTCGGAGAGCACAACGGGGGCGAAAGCTCCCGTCTTGAGCTCTCTGACCAGGTCGGTCTCGTTAAGCACCTGGTTCTCGAACTGGGTCATGCACTTCCCGATAGCGCTCACGAGGTGCGCGTCGCTTCCGCCCGTGGCTGGAACGCCAAGCAGGCGTATTAGCTCCTCTGCGCGCTCCTGTTCTCCAGGGCGATTCGAGCCGTTCAGACCCTCCGCAGCTCGTATCGAGCTGAAGTCCTGCCCGTTGTCCGTGAACTCGCACAGGCCGATCCCGAATCTGCCCGGATGGGCTGGCAAGGCAATGGCGCCGTGTTCGTCTGCAGCCCTGACCAGTTCGAGAGCGTCCATGCTGACGTTTCCGAAGTCGATGGCGTCGGTCAGCGCCTCGGTGACGCCGTACACCAGGAAGTGGCCCATGTTGGTGTCGAGCTCGGACCCTTTCATGATGAGCACGTCGTAGGCCTCGGCGAGCTCTGAGTAGTCCTTGTCGAAGTCGAACTTGCGGTGCTCGGTCAGGACGAAGCCGTCCAGCCTGCTTCCCTTCCTGCGGAGTACTCCCACCCACTTTACGTACTGGTCGACGGTCGCTCTTGAGTCGTCAGACGATACAGAGTGGGTGTGGAGGTCTATGAACATTCGCTTCTTCTGCCCGGGGGGAGAATAGAGGGCGCCCCCAAACGCTGCCTGACGAATGTTATGAAAGCGGTCGCGTCACAGTCAAGCGTTACTCCCGGCTGGAGTATGTAACATATGAGTAGACACCCTCTATGGAGCGCGGGCATCTTGCCCGCATCCGTTCGTCCTGAGCTGCCGACTCACATTGGACAACTTCTCCCGGACCTCAGTTTGGGATCACCAATTTGACAGCGGCTGTGACGCAGTCCAAAGTAGGCCAAAGGTCGCACGACAGGCATGAGCCTTTCGCTACACCTCGACACTCAAAGCATCGGAGGCTAACCCAATGGACCTTGGAATCACCGGAAAGAACGCGCTCGTTACCGGAGGCAGTCGTGGACTGGGACGCCAGTGCGCCGTCTCACTGGCCGCCGAGGGCGTAAACGTCGCGATATGCGGCCGAACTCAAGGCACGATCGACGGCACCGTGGCGGAACTGGAATCGATGGGAGTCAAGGCATTCGGTGTCGTCGCGGACGTGGTAGATGCCTCGGACATGCAGAGGCTCCACGACGAGACGGTCGCCGGCCTGGGACCTATCGACATTCTCGTGAACAACGCCGGCGGGTCCGTCGGCTCTACCGACATCGTCGATACGCCGCTGGACAACTTCCGCACCGTGTTCGACCTCAACCTGTTCGGCGGATACGAGCTCACCAAGCACGCGCTGGCTCACATGCGGGAGCAGGGCTGGGGTCGTGTGATCAACATCGCGTCGATTTGGGGCCGCGAGTACGGAGGCAACATCGGCTACATGTCCGCCAAGGCCGCGCTGATCGCAGCCACCAAGCACGCAGGGTTGTCGCTCGGCGGTACTGGAATAACCGTTAACTCGATCGCGCCGGGCTCGATCGCCCACCCCCAGGGTGGCTGGGAGCGGTTCCAGAATGAGCAGTCCGAGGAGGTTGTGAGCACCTTCATCGCGAATAACCTCCCGATGGGCAGGTTCGGCTGGCCCGAGCCCGTAGGCGACCTGTGTGCGTTCCTAGCCTCGGACCGTGCCGACCTCATCACCGGCTCATGCGTGGTCGTCGACGGCGGCCAGAGCTACTCGATGATGTAGGGGGCACCACCGCCCAAAAGAGAAAGGCCGCAGGACCGAAACCCTGCGGCCGCTGATGCTCCTGCATGTACACTCAATCAGCACTTTGGCTGCGACTGAGCGCTGTCGACATTGGTGTCGGACATCATATTGCAGCCGCTGTCATCTCCGTCCACCAGCGTGCCTGGTATGGAGTTCATTCCGTGGTACCACCGGTTCACCTTCTCGGTTTCGTCCGAGTCAGCCGCCCAGAGACCGGCGTTGCCCTGGCTGAAATACAGACCATTTACTTCCGATTTGCTGTTGCCATTGACGATGCTTATCCCATTCCTGTCTTCATCGCCTCTCTGCACGGTGTATCCGAACACGATTGTGTCAGTGCCGTCGCCCCTGAGCATGCTTGCATGGCGGAGACCGTCACCAACGCGGATCATGATTCCAGTGTCGTCCGCGCTATTGCCCGTGTCAGGATTCACCTGTGTCACCGGGCCGGTGAAGTATGCGGCGATCTCGATGACGTCTCCCGGCACATAGGTATCGTTTTCCGACCCACCTGAGGGTTGCGAGATCACTTCCAGGTCATAGATGCCTACACGCTCGTCATCTTTGATGGTTACGATCCACTCGCCTCCTTCGCCATCTTCTCTGGCGTTCTCGAACCGTACCTTGAACGTCTCGTCCAGTTCAGAGTACTTGTCCTCTTTGGTCTGGAAGGTGCGTGCCATGGTTCCCGCTTCGGTCTGGTCGGCATCGCTGACCTGTTCTTCTCTGTTCAGGCTATCGAAGTCCGACTGATCGGCGGTGATCGGGGCGGTGTACCAGTACACCTTCATCGTGGAGGATGGGTTGGTGGATTCTTCTCCCCTTAATATCTCGAGACTAAAATCATCGCCCTCAGTGACCTCAACGTTGTGGTCCTCGAGGCGTAGCCACTGCTCGTACACGCTGGTCTCACTTGCTCCAGCGCTGTCCGCGTAAGCAGTCTGCTGAGGAATGACGGCGCTGCCTATGATTAACAGCGGCATCACTACGGACAGAATTGTCGACAGCCAGGGTGCGCGGACCCTCCCAATGCGGTTTATTGCTCCTCCGATTCTCATTTCCGGCTCCTGTATAAGTTATATAAACAAACTAGTATGATAAAGATTTATATCAATAATTATGGTAAATCCGATGTAGGTGGTCGGCAAGACCAATTTCCTCGGTAGTTTCGAAGACAGGCGCCACGCCTGGCCCTGGTCATATGGAGGGGAAGTGATGAGGAGCCGTGTTTGACAGGTCATCGGGTCCGAAGGCCCGAAATTCGAGAGCGCATCGGCATGAAGGGGTCTTACGAAGTAGCGCCTGCTAATATTGGGAGACGAGGCAGCCGTCCCTGAAACCTGGGGAGGTCGCCTACCTCAGAAGCAGGAGATTATGGTCCCCAGGTGAGAGTTATTGCCTTCTGGCAAACACGAGCGGGTGGTCTTCTGCGGGTGCCTCATGGCTCTCGGAGTACCCGTTGCCGACAGCGGATGTTCTCAGGATGCTGAAGCCAAGCCCGTCCAGGATTTCGTGGTAGTCTCCAAGACCATAGTTGCTCCAGTACATCGTCACGCCAAAGAAGTCGTCCTCGGTATATGCCGACTCACTACTATGACTGAGTGTGCACATGAGATAGCCACCTGGTTTCAGCCAGTCGTGGACTCGACTGAACAGGACGGCGTGCTCCTCTCTCGGTATGTGAAATATCGAGTAGAAGGCGACCACGGCATCGAAGCTCGAATCCGGAAACTCCACCGACGTGATATCGTCATGAATGAAGTTCGCACCCGGCACGTTCGTCCGGGCCCGTCGGATCATCTCACCGGAAAGGTCGACGCCTGTGACTGCGAATCTCTCCGCCAGCGCTCTTGCTACCGGAATCCCGGCGCCGCAGCCGATGTCGAGTACTGATGCTCCGTTTTCCAGACGCTCACTGAGCAGGGTCAACTCAGGATGCACCTCTCCCATTCGGGCTTCGGAGTAGGCGGCGGCACACCGGTCGTTGCTACTCCGAACGAGGGCCCTATAGTCGACGAGAGGATCATCTGCGGGCTTCATACTTGCCCTCTTGTCATATGGTAGGTCCAGAATTCTAGTGCCTGGGAGTCATGCCAGCACCACTGGCATCTGTTCAGCGCGGTGAAGCCAAAGGTCCTGGGCATTGCCTTGGGTGTGTCGGTGTCGTTATGGTAAGTGGACTATGATAGACTAGTCCAACTAACGGTAAGGAGTGCAAACGGTGCTTGACTCTAAACCTCAACGAGTATGGACTGTAGCAGAGGCAAAAGCGCGTCTGTCGGAAATTCTGCGACTGTCGGAAGAAGAGGGTCCCCAGCGCATCGGGGCCCGGAAGTCCTTCGTAGTCGTACCTGCCCGTGTATGGGATGAGAGGCAGCCATCCCGGCCACCCTTGGGTAAGTGGCTCATCGAGAATATGCCCCGTGGGACAAATCTGGAGATACCAGACCGTGGCGGGGAGTCGCGTCGCGAGATTTCCTTTGCTGACTGGGACGATGACGACTGGGGTAAAGAGTGAGCGGGTTTCTCCTGGACACGAATGTCGTGTCGGAGATGACAAAGAGCCGTCCCAATCTCCTGGTCATCTCATTTCTCGCTCAATCCACTGATCTGTGGCTAGCGTCCTTGGTTGTGCATGAGCTGGAGTTTGGCCTGCAACTCGCGCCCCCGGGACAGCGCCGGGATCGTCTGCGAGCGGGTATCTCAAGGTTCCTCACTGGCTATTCGGACCGAATCCTGCAACTTGATAGGGCGGCGGCGGAGTGGGCCGCACGCTTCCGGGCAGACGCGGTCCGCTCCGGGCGTCCCCCCGACCTCGTTGACATACTAATCGCCGGAATAGCCAAGGCTCATGATCTTACAGTTGCCACCCGTAATGTCCGAGATTTCCAGCATCTCGACATAGATGTGTTCAATCCCTGGGATGGTCAGTGACCGCAGTCGCCACGCAGGATTAAGTGGATCGACATCTTCAGGTCAGTAACGCGTGTCCCCCCGCCCATACCCCTACCACCACTGCTCGTAACGTATCCGCGGACGGGGTACGCCCAGCTCCCGGAGCATCGCGATCATCGCCCGGATCATGGCTGGTGGGCCGCACACGAAGAAGAGGGCATTTAGATCGACGGACTCCGACCTGAGCAGGCCTGCGTCAATCCGCCCCGTGTGTCCATCCCAGGCGTCGGACTCAGGCTGTGTGACTGTGAAGACGGGTCTGATGCGAGGATTGGCGTCAGCTATCGATACAAGCTCCTCCCTGAACAGCAGCTCATCCGGCGTCGCTGCACTGTACACGAGGGCCAGACGTGTACGAGTCGCAAGCTCGTTCGCTGATCTCACGATGCTCATCAGCGGAGTCAGCCCGATGCCGCCAGCAATCAGCACGACCGAGTCGGCCTCTTCCGGTTCATAGTAGAAGTCTCCACCAAGTGCGACCTCGACCTCGTCCCCGACTCGCGCGTCATCATGGAGCCAGTTGGTGACAGGGTGGTCGGAGCCGTCCTGCTTCACTGCGAGACTGAACGTCGTCTGCTCTGCCGGGGAAGATGTTATTGAGTAGCCGCCGACGGCTTCTGCGCCCTCAAGGGTAACGAAGAAGTCCACCCACTGGCCGGCCATGAATCCGATCTCTCGCCCATGGAGGTCAAAGGCGAACGACTTGATCGTCGGCGTCTCCTGGCGGATAGCGACGATCGTGGCCGGCAGTCTCACTTTACAGAAAACTCCGCTCGGCCGACGTCGCAGCGAACTCCGGTCTCACCAGCCTGTCGTACTCGTGCCGGCCTCGAACCATCCCGCCGTCGATCAGGATGTCCCGCATCCCGTTGTAAGAGGACTCCGTGATGGCCGCGCTCTCTGGCCATGTGTTGTTCGCCCTGTATTGGTGAATGCAGTCTTGCAACAGGCTGGAGTCAAGCTCGGCGAAGAATGGCTCGACCTGTTCCACTACCTCAGCATCTTCTGCGCCCGCCAGCCATCGGAGCGCGTCGTCGAAGCCGTTGACGAAGGCCTGCACTGTGTCCGGATGTGACTCTATGAAGTCAGGCATCGCGGCGAACGAGCTGTAGCAGATGTGCCCAAGTTCAGGCCCGAGCGCCGTTGCAATGTGCCCAGAGCCCTCGGCTACCAGGAGTCCTGCCTGTGGATGCGGCATGTGGACATAGTCGATAGCGCCTGCCCTGAACTGGTCCAGCGCATCTTGCGCGGAGAGTCCGGTCACCAGGTCGAGCGAATCGAGATCGACGCCGTGTTTCAACATGGCTGCTCGGAGCGAGTTCCACGGAACGGGTGTGAACCCGACCGGGGCCAGTGTGGTACCCTCTAGCATCTTCCATTCCCAATCGTCTGTCGGCTCACGCGAGACTAGGAAGAAGCCGTCGCGGCGGTTGATCTCCGCGATGTGCAGCGGGGCGTCCTCATGTCCCAGGTCCAGCTCAACGAAGCTGCGGCTGACGCCTGTCTGCACAACGTCCACCTCGCCGGACCGGATGATGTCCATCGCCGCTCCGCCTTCCGGCATTGTCGAAAACATCACGTTGAGTCCGTGCCGGTAGAAGAAGCCTCCGGAGACCGCCACGTAGATCGGCGTATAGAAGAGGTTTCTGAACGTCTCCATGAGACGAAGGTTCTTGAGCGAAGATGCAGTTGTCATTTCGATAGTCCGTCCCGCAAGAAGTACCTAGGAGGACGAAGCATTCCGGCGCTCCATCTCATCGATGATGCGATAGGCGTACAGTATTCCGCTGCTCTCGTCCTCTATGGGCAGTTGGTTCTTGATCTCGGTCCCGTCGGGGAACTGAATCTCCACAGAGATCACAGGCTTAGCATCGTCAGACATAGTGTTGAGCAGGTTGTGTCCGTCCGGTACGGCCTCGAACTCCCGCATCACGACGATGTCACAACCCTTGTATTGTTCACTTCTCATAGCTCCCTCCTGTTTAGGGGTGTCTTTTTCTCCTGCGGGAGCCCGGCAACTCACGTGGGGGTGAAAGCAGTCACCATGCGAGACGCCCGGTCATTCTGTTCACGGTCCAGTGTAACTAGTGGCGCGTTCTCTATCATCGCGGCTGCTACATACACAGCGTCAGCGCCCTTCAACCTTAGTCGAGCGGCCAACTCGCCACTCAGTCGCGCCATCTGTTCATCGATATCCAGGAGGCGGAGGCCTGGTAGGTTACCAAGCTGCCGAGCCGCAGTCAGACCCAGTTCTATTTCTCCAGTTCTTCGGCCCAGTGGCCCTGCAACTTCTGCCAGCAGAATGGCAGGCGCAAGTATCTCTTCTCCCCGCGAAAGCGTCTCAAACACCCAGCTGCGGGCTTCAGTGTGACGAGGATCGCGGGTCCAGAATCTGGCGACCCATACACTCGCGTCAACGATGTACAAGTTAGAGTTCCCTTCGGGACTCTCTCACGACGTCCGCTGCTGACTCGTCGCTGTCCCACTTTGCCGAGATCTCTTCAGCCAGCTTGTCCATCTGCTTCCAAATCATGTCGAACCTTGTCCGTCGGTCTTCGGCAGACTCAACCGGCACGATTTGCGCAACCACGATGCCCCTGTATGTGACTTCGATGGTTTCTTTCTCGTCACGTACTTTCTTGACGATTGCGCTAGCGTCTCGCTTCAACTCTCTGACACCTACAGAAAGCATCCTGTCCTCCATAGTCTCACAAAGCGCCTGGTCAGAATCGTCTGAATGATGTTGTCTATCCACCGATAACTCGCCCCTCGTAGTCTATTGGTACTATTGGCAGGCCCAGTTCACTCAGCCCCGGCTCAATCTCGGCAGCATCGCCTGCGATCACGATGTTGAGGTGATCGACGTCCAGCAGCTTGGAACCGGCGCTCCTCACGTCGTCCAGGGTAGTCTCGGTCAGACGCTGAGGATAGTGCGTGAAGTAGTCGTCCGGAAGATCGAACGTGACGATGCGAGTCAACTGGCTGAGTATCTGGAACTGCGTCTCGAACTGGCTGGGAATGCTTCGCATTATCCCGTCGATAGCGTCGCTGTACTCAGTATCAGTCACGGGCCGGTCGCCGAGGATCTCGTTGAACTCCTTCAGAGTCTCGATCACGGTCTCTTTCGTCACGGTAGTCTGCACTCCGCCGCCTGCGATCAGCATGGACGGGCCGAGGTTCCACTCGACGCTGGACATGTACCCGTAGCTGTAACCCTTGTCCTGCCTCAGGTTCATATTCAGCCGGGCTCCGAACTGGCCGCCGAAGATGTAGTTGAACACGTTCAAGGACATGAAGCGTGGGTCTTTTCGTGGAATGGTCAGATGCCCAGACCTGACCACTGACTGCGCTGCGGCGGGCTTGTCGGCGAGGTATATCGTCGTCTGAGACTGTGTAGGGGGCTCTGACTCAGCCACTTCGGATCCCTGTCCCTGCCCGGCGGACCACTGCCCGAACGTTTCGTTCGCGGCTTCTACCGCCTCGTCAGTCGACAGGTCACCCACGATGATAAACGTCGAATTCTCCGGTCGGAAGTTTGCGCCGAAGAAGGCCTTCAGATCGTCTGCCGATACCTGCTCGACCGAGTTCTCTACACCCGTGAGCGGGTGTCCGTAGGGCGTTCCGGGCCCGAACATGACGCCGCGGGTGGCTCGTCCCGAGATGGTCGCAGGACTGTCTGAAACGCGCCGCAGGTCAGTCAGCAGGTTGGCTCGGACGCGCTCAAGCTCGTGAGTAGGGAATTCTGCGTTCTGGGCTATGTCGCCCAGTATGCTTAGAGCATCATGCCAGGTCGTGGAAAGCCCATCCGACATGAGCACTATGTGCTCTCGGCTCGCGCTGGAGCGTAGGTGGCTGCCCAGGAATTCGATCTCGTCGGAGATCTGTGCAGAAGATCGGCTCGAAGTCCCTTCAGGCAGCATGGAGGTCGTGAGGTGGGCAAGGCCGGCCCTGTCTGCAGGGTCGGATATCGCACCTGATCTGACCACCAGCCCGAAAGCCACCGTAGGGAGCCCCCTCTTCTCCACGTGCAGGATATTCAGACCGTTGCCTAGCTTGGCACGGTTCGGGACAGGGGCTGTAAACACGGGCTGTGGTGACGCCGCGGGAGTCGCGCTGCGATCGACAGGCGAAGCCACGGTCGTGCGTTGCTCCTCCGGGTGAATCGCCAGTCGCACCCTGGCATCGGACAGCATCCCGGCGACTCTCGCAATGTCGTCTCGCGTGACTGCCAGGTACCGGTCTATGTCCTGGTTTATGTACGCCGGATCGCCGGTCATCACGTTGTAGTAGTTCAACTGGTCCGCGCGGCCACCGAATCCTCCGAACCGTTCAAGCTGGAAGACGTGCGAGGCCTGGATGCGGTTCTTGGCGCGCTCCAACTCGCGCTCGCTGACGTCGCCCCTGGAGATGTCCTTGATCTGCCGATAGACCTCCCGCTCCAGCTCTTCGAGCGTGTGTCCAGGGTTCGCGGTGACCTGCACCATGAACTCGCCGGCAATCTCCTGGGCATGGTGGTACACGCGGACCTCGCGTGCTGAGCGCGCGTCGTAGACCAGCGAGCGGTAAAGCCGCGAACTCCGGCCATCTCCGAGTACGGCGCCGATGATATCGAGGGCGGGCTGGTCGGCCGTAAACCCGGGCAACGCCGGCCATACAAGGTACAGCCTCGGAAGCTGGACGCGGTCATGGGCCTCCATGTCCACAGCACCTGTCAGCGTCGTGTCCATCCGGCCCGTGCGGTTGACCTCCTGACCTGATGGGATGTCTCCGAAGTAGCGCTCCACCTTTGCGAGTGTCTCGTCAACGTCGAAGTCGCCCACGATGGCAAGGCTCGCGTTGTTCGGCGTGTAGAAGGTCTGGAAGAACGACCTCACGTCTTCAAGAGACGCGTTATCCAGGTCCTCCGGATCGCCGATTGTAGTCCAGTTGTACGGGTGAGGCGCAGGGAACAGCGCAGGCTGCAGCAGCATCGGCGCCATCCCGTAGGGGCGGTTCTCATAGTTCTGGCGCCGTTCGTTCTTTACAACGTCCCGCTGCACGTCCAGCTTGCGGTCTGTCAGCACCTCGAGCAGATATCCCATGCGGTCTGACTCGAGCCACAGCGCGAGGTCGAGATGGTTCGAAGGCACATTCTCCCAGTAGTTGGTTCGGTCTGGGGTGGTTGACCCGTTCAGGTTCGCGCCGACCTTTTGCAGCGGCTCGAAGTAGCTTACGTCGTGGTTCTTCGAACCCTCGAACATGACGTGCTCGAACAGGTGGGCAAATCCGGTCTTGCCGCGCTCCTCGTTCTTGGAGCCGACGTGGTACCAGACGTTAACGGCGGTTACCGGCAGAGACCGGTCAGGAGACAGGATTACGTCGAGACCGTTGGACAGCGTAATTTTCTTGAAGTCGATGGAGATCATTGAATGTTCCAGTCACATATCAGCCCGTGGAGGGCGGCAGCGGATTGCAAGGCAGATGTGCAGTCAAAGTAAACAAAGTTGGCGCTGACGGCAGTCGAATTATAGCACCGCACCTGCCGCGCCTGTCCGAGTGCAGTTTGTGACGGAGACGGATGAGAATCTGGCGCGAACTATTTAGAAATTCCTGTTGCGCGACACTCTTGCATATACTAGCCTTAAATAAGTAAGCTTATATGCATAAGGAGAGGTGATATGATTTATGACTTCCACACCTACGACCTCAAGCCACGCAGCGTACCCGAACTGGAGAGGGGCGTTGCCGAGGTACTTCCCACCAGGTTGGAAATCTCCCCACTCGCCGGGTTCTGGCACACGGAAGCGGGTCCGCTGAACCAGATACTACACATCTGGCCGTACGAAGACATGGCGGAGCGCGATGAGGCCCGTAGAGAGATGAAGGCAAGGAATGTCTGGGGCGACCTGGGAGAGCTCGTCGTCAACATGCAGTCCGACATCTACCTGCCAGCGCCGTTCACGCGTCCGCTCGAGGAGGCCGAATTCGGGCCCCTGTACGAGATCAGGACATACACGTACATGGCGGGCGAGATTGCGCAGGTCATCGACGCCTGGGGTGAGGCCATCGAGGAGCGCGAGAAGTATTCGCCGTTCGTTGGGGCGTTCTACTCCGACGGGGGCTCGATGAACAGGTGGACGCACATCTGGGCATACCAGAGCTTCGAGCAGCGCATGATAGTGCGCGAGGAGACGCATGCCCTGGGAATCTGGCCTCCTGCCAGCCCCGTGGTGCCAATGCACCAGGAGAGTAAGCTGCTCATTCCGGCCGAGTTCTCGCCACTACAGTAGTTCATCTCCTCCCTTTGGCCCGCGGCGATTTGTCTCTCGTGGTCGTCGCGGGTCTCTTCTATTCAGCATTTGTGCCGATTCGAGAGTCCAGTCACGACACCCGTATGGGGTGAGGAAGCGGCTGGTTGAACAGGTAGCCCTTCGCGTTGAACGGGACGCTGTCGGGCTGGGTGTTGCCCACAGAATCGGTGGCTCGTGTCATGAGAGTGAACTCACCAGGACTGGCGTCCCATTCGAACTCGAAACGCACCCATGAGTACCTGAGCTGCGATTCCTCGATGTTGGCTGACTTCCAGTTTGCGCCTGAGTCTGTGCTCCACTCCACCCTGGATATAGATCCGTGTGGCGAGTGGGCGTACCCGTGGACAAGATGCCGACCGGCGCCCAACTCAGCAGGCCACGGCAGCGCGAGCGCGCTCTTAATCGACTGCGTAGTGACCACCTGCCCGTCTGCCGCACCTTCGGGCTGATAGTCATCACCGATGAGTACGTACGAGGTCGTGTTGTTGCGCGTCCACTGCTGCTCAGAGGACACGATGATTTGTCCGAGCCACTTGATCCATGAACTTCCCACCCATCCAGGAGTCACGACTCTCAGTGGGTATCCGTGGTCCCTTGGCAGAGTCTCGCCGTTCAGTGCATAGGCCAGGATGGTGTCAGGGTGCATCGCCTTGTCTATGGGCATAACCCTGCGGAAGCCTTCCTCAGGCGAGTCTCTGTCGAGATCCACCAAGAGCACGCTGGCGGCGTCCCCGGTGATGCCGGCCCGTTCGAGAACATCCGAGAGCCGAACGCCCGTCCACTCACCGTTACCGATGGCGCCCCTTTCCCACTGTGTGCCCGGCGCCTCCTGCCCATTGACAAGGTTGAACATCGCGCGGTGATTGCCTGCGCACTCAAGGTACGAGACAAGCGTGCGGCTTGGCATGATTCGGACGTCTCGAAGCGACAGCTCCAACGGATTGGCGACTGCGTCTCCCTCAACGGTTAAACGCCAGGAGTCCGAATTGATGTCGATACTCGCGGAGTTGTTTCGCACGAAGAATAGCCGGTTAGGAGTAATGACGCCCTGCATATTTTCCAACCTGGCTTCAAGGCTAGCCTTTCGTTGGATGAACGGCTCCGGATCCTTGAACCAACCAGGGAACTCATCCTGACCTGGGGCGCTGACACCTCCGGCATCTGAATCTGAAGACTGCGGGAATCCTATACCACTGCAGGCTGCCAGCACCGCCGCTGCACCACCCATAGAGAGCAGTTGCAAAATGCGACGCCTGCTGATCCCACTGTCCCTGGCCACGAGCCAGAGATCGGTCTCACGCGAGTCTTCTTCGTAGTTTGAAGTCATGCCGACCTCACAATTTCGCTAGAACGTCTCACAGGATTGGGATAATCTTACCGCGCAACCTTATATCAGAGGACGTCTATGAACTGGTTCGACATCTTGCTGCTGGTCATCCTGGCAGCCGCACTCGTTTGGGGATTGAAAACAGGCATCCTGCAGACGGTCTTCGTGGCCATCGGTGTGGTGGTAGGGTGGTGGCTCGCAGGCAGATACGCGGATGACGTCGGAGGGCTGGCGGGAAGCGTCGCGTTCGCCGACTCGCTAATCACCGCGATGGCGTACTGGATAGTCATCGCCCTCGCAACGTTGGTGGTGGTCAAGATCGGGGGCCTGATCCGAACGGCGCTGAACATAGGAACGCTGGGAGCCGTAGGCATGACTGACAGGATCGGAGGCGTGATCCTGGGCGGCATCGTCGGTCTGGTAGTCGTCTGTGCCGTAATCATAATGCTGTCCAGGCTCGCATTCGACTTCACCATAGAGGTCCCGACCAGCGAGTTGCCCGGCAGGGGACCAGGGATCGTCTCAATCGAGAACCAGCGGGAGGCTCTTGTGAGTGCGCTGACCGAGTCCAGCGGAGTCTCCGTCTTCATGTCAGTTAGAGACGCGCTCCCTGAGAGTATGCTGGGCCTCGTCCCCGACGACTTCGACATGGGCCTCGACATCCTGGACCAGAACATGGGCTAGTGTGCGGACCCCGGTAGCCTTTCTCAAGTTCTTGCGATTCGCTCCTCCCGGTATGGTAGACGCGGTTGGGTTTGCGATAGACTAGGGCGCTAGAGGAGACCTGACTTAAGATAATCGCACGGCTTGGGACTCAGAACCGGCTCTCGGAAGACGCACATGAGCTCAACGGCGACCATACAATCGCCTGTGCTGGTACTAAACCAGAACTACCAGCCCCTCAACATCTGCAACGTGAGAAGGGCGCTGGTGCTTGTAGGACGCGGCAAGGCGGAGCTGATCGAGAACGGCCGCGGCTACATAAGGAGCGTCTCCGACCTCTTCCCGGCGCCGTCTGTGATCCGGCTGGTTTACATGGTCAAGCGACCCGTAATGCGGCGCAGGCTCTCTCGACAGGCGGTCTTCTACCGTGACGGGTTCATGTGCCAGTACTGCGGAAAGCAGACCCGGCAGTTGACGCTGGACCATATCGTTCCCAGGTGGCGAAAGGGTCCGCACACATGGGATAACGTGGTCAGCGCCTGCATACCGTGCAACCATCGCAAGGCCGGACGGACTCCGCGAGAGGCACACATGAAGCTGATGCGCGAGCCCGACGTCCCCAAGCCGAACCCGTACTACATGTTCCACCATCGCGAGATCCAGGACGAGTGGCGACCGTTCATGCCCTGGCTGAACTGACCGACAGGTTCAGGGAGCGTTGCCCATGGCGGTCCGTTCGACGAGCCTGATTACGCGATAGAGTGGCCCCTTCAGGTCGGAGTGGACCACCTGGTCTGAGCCAATAGCGACTCTCCCCACGGCTGAACCGTCGTCTGTCTCGATCTCGACCCGATCTCCGGGACTCAGGGAAAGCGTTCCCGGATCGCAGAAGCGAACGCGGCCCGATGACGACAGCCTGACCCCGACGATGTTTGGCACTATTCGCACCCCTATTGCACCAGCTCAATCCGAAGTCCCCTCTCCCTGAGGGCTGACAGGGGTAGATAGAACGATAATTCGTTCGTCCTGAGCTTGTCGAAGGACACTCCTACCCCCTGGATTCCGGCCGCCGCCGGAATGACGATTTGCGAATACCTACCCCTGTCAGCTCTCAGGGAGAGGGTTAGGGTTAGATTACTTGTGCGGCATCGCTTGTAATCGACAAAGTGTGAACTCTGTGCTTGCCGACGATCAGCACGTGCCTACACCGCAGGCAGCTTCAGCATCATGCCTTCGAGAGCCAGTCTGGGCGAGACATTCCGTTCCAGCAGGAACGTCGTACGCATGACAGTCCTGATCGCGTTCGTGACCGAAGTCGGCGCCAGGCTTTCGGCCGCTCTTGACAGTGATTCCAGTCTGCTGACGTTAGAAACTAACTCCGGCCTCTCCTGCCCGATCAGCAACACATCTCGCCACCAGGAGAGCCACAGTTCCAGTTCCGAATAGACCGATCGGCGGTCACGTGGGAAGCGGTCTGCAAGTGAGGCTGCGTAGTCGAATCTCTCTGTCAGGGGACTTCTGACCACTGTCTCGACCTCGTCCAGCACGTCCGACACGCGCTTAAGCATGTCCGGGTCCTCAGCCGCCTGGACAGCCCAGCCGACACGACCGGAAGCAATCCCGGCGATCTCCCGGGCCCTGTCTGCGCTCAGGCTCTTTCGTTCCACCAGCAGGTCGGCGATCGTCGCCGTGGGCACTGGCCTGAGCTGTACCAGCCGGCACCGTGAGACGATGGTCGGCAGCAATGCCCGCGTGTCGGTTGCCACCAGGATGATCAGCACACTTTCAGGAGGCTCCTCGAGAGTCTTAAGCAGGCTGTTGGCGGCCTCTTCGCTGAACAGCTCGGCGTTCTCAAAGATTATGACCCTGTACCTGCCTTCGAATGGGAGCAGGCTGATCTCGCGCTGTATGTCGCGCACCTGCTCGATGCTTATGAGAGTGCGGAGCCTGCCGGACCTGGCTTTCTCCAGCCCGACGACGCGCACATCAGGGTGGATCCCTGAGGAGATGCGTCTGCACTGACCGCAATCACTGCACGGCCTGTCGTCGGACTCGCAGTTGACGGCGCGGGCGATGTCGAGTGCAAGGGTGGTCTTGCCCACCTGAGGTGGTCCAGCAATCAGGGACGAATGCGAGACGCGATCCGAGTCGAGACCGCGCTGCAGGGCGGCCACCGCTCTTTCATGTCCCACGGCGTCCCACATGGTCAGCTACTCGTACCTCAAGGCTTCTGCCGGGTAAATCCGAGACGCCTGCCTGGCCGGAAGGAACGTGGTCAGCAGTGAGAAGGCGTATGCAATCGCAATTATGGTGCCTATCTGCAGCCACGGAATCGTGAACTTCAGACCGGGTATGTCTTCGCCAATGGAATTCACCAGGTTGTACGAAAGCAGTGCGCCGAGTGCCACACCGAGAAGGATACCCAGCAGCGCCACAAAACTCGACTCCATCAGGAAGCTGGCCAGCACCATTCCTCGCCTGTACCCGATAGCTCGCAGCACGCCGATCTGCTGTCGACGTTCCACGACCGCACGCAGGCTGATAACACCCAGCGCTGCTATTCCCACCAGCAGACCGGAGGCCATGAAACCCTGCAACAGCCTGTTGATTGCAAGGCTCTGTTCACGCGCTTCCTCGAGCACTTCCTCCAGTACAGTTGTCTCAAGCCCGTTCTCGAAAAAGGCCGAGTCCAGCCGCATGGCAATCGACTTCACGTCTCCACCTTCACTCACGATGAACCTGTAAGTCGTAATTGGCAGGGGCTCAGGAGAGATGCCGTCCAGCACGGACTTGGAGAAGATCACCACTCCGTTGTGATCGCTCAGAGCGTCCATGACTCCGATAACAGTCACAGTGGTTACGCCGCCCTCACGGGGGTCTCGGACCTGTATCTCGATCGGGTCCATCTCCTCGTCCTCGAAGTAGAGGCCTTCGACCCTGAATTCAGGTCCGCCGAAGTTGAACCCTCCGCCATCGCGCGACGGGACGGCCACCGCATCGATGACCGCCAGGGTTGGGTTATCCTGCAGGGCGGCCCAGACCTCCTGTTCCGTCGTGCCGTATCCATCGGCGATGATCTTGAACTTGTGTCCGGTTTTGTCCAGGAAGTTCGTGTCGGCTCCGCTAGCACCGTATGACTCCCACTCCTGGTTCTTGGCCCCAACCTGCCTCATCTCGACAGGCATGGACGTGTATCCGCCCACACCGGTGATCTGTCCGGCATCGTCTCCCAGCGCTGAGGGCAGTTCGGCCTCGATGTCATCAATCGGGTTGTTGTAGCTAACTACCCCAGTGATATCCCATCCACCAGTCACCGAGTCCACATCCGACAGCGCATCGGCGAAGGCGGTGTTCAGCATAGACATCACAATTAGCGTGAAGATGACCAGGGCCAGCATTGCCAGCGTCAGACCGGTCCTCAGGCGGGAGTCGAGCGGGTAGGCAATCGCGGTCTTGAGCGCGGGTCTGATTCGCGAGTAGCGTCCGAACGCGGCTGTCATCGCGTCGGTTATCAGGTCTGAGTTGTACACGATGACCCATACAGCCGCCAGGACGAGGCAAACGCCGGATACGAAGAACATCTCGATATTGCCGCTCAGCTCAGGCACGATCCAGTCAAGCGAGCCGAAAGGCGTGCCCCAGAAGAGCATCAGTGTCAGCCCGGTGAACGTAAATGCATTTCGTGATTCCAGGTCTGTAACAGTCGCGGTCTCCCTGGCAAGGCTGATCTGCCTTATAACCTCGAATGCGGCAACTGCGGCGGCGACAGCTATCGTCAGGACCTGACCCTTGGCGATACCGATGCCAATCCAGAAAGCTGCTACCAGCAGGACCAGTGCTCCTGTCAGAAGGGTCTGCCTGCGAGCGTCCCAGCTTGGGCTGTCGAACAACCACCTGAGCATGAGGCCGATGCCGATCACCGTGATCGTCACACCAATGCTGAACGGAGCAAGCTGACCGGACGTCAGACCGACGACAGAGAGCGCGACGCCGGCCACAAACGTTAGCCAGCCCCTGGAAATGGCTACGGTCGATACCCGTGCCAGCGACCACAGTATGAGCGCTGCCCACACTGGGGGCAGCAATTTGAAGAGGCCAATCAACAGGTTTGCCAGCGACGACCTGATTCTACCCTGACGCAGGGCCCGCCACGCCCGTGCAAGGCTGACGAACGGCGTTGCGATGGCCAGAAGCAGCGTTCTCAGCCTTGATCCTTCTGCTGCCGACTCGAGCACGTCAGGAAGGTCCCGTATCGCCGCTACGATGTTCAATCGGCTGGCCCTGTACGATGAGAAGAACACTGTTACGAAAGTCAGTACCACGCCGAGGCAGTAAGAGATCAGGAAGCTCTGCCAGCGGTAGTTCATCACAAGCTCGAAGCCGTTTTCCTCGCTGGCGAAGATGTTGGCCATGATGCTGACCATGGCCAGCCCGACTCCGATTCCCAGCAGCGCGCCAACGAGCGCCGAGATGAGGTCGTACGCAAGTCCCTCGTAGATGAACGACTGCACAAGGTGGCGCCTTCTCATGCCCACGGCCCGGGCGATTCCCATTTCGGGCTTTCGCTCAGCAGCAAGCATGACGAAGATCAGGAATATCAACATAACGCCAGCCATCATCGAGAACAGGCCCATGATGATGAATATCGACAGGATTCCGCTGGCGATGGTGGTCGCGAAGTCCAGGAGATCGGACTTGATGTCCTGGACACTCAGGGTCTTCAGGTCACTGAAGAGTCCGAAGGCTGCAAAGACCTGTACGGGATCTGAGGTCGTCTCTTCCAGGGCGATCAGAGCCTGCGCCGATATAGCGTCGTCTGCAAGATAGGAGACCAGCTTGGAATCGAGGTCGCGCGCCTCTATCAGGTCGGCAAACTCGAGCATGTCCTCCTTGGTGCCATCGGGTAGGTCATCGGCGTTGGCCCTTATCTGTGCGACGATCTCAGGGCTGTTGAGAAGGTCCTTGATTTGATGCGCGACATCGCGGTCGGTAAGGATGGACCTCAGGTGCTCGGTTACCTCATCGCTGAGCTTGGCTCCCTCCCCGGCATCGCCCCTGTTGGATATGGCCACTGTATTAACCTGACCGTGGCGATCGAAGAATGTCTGGGCCTGCGGAATCGAGATCAGGGCGGTGGGGTCATCCCCCGTCAGGCCGCCGTTCTCGGCGATGCCTGCGACTTCCAGTTCGACGGAGCCGCTCTCCAGATACATGACGAGGTCATCTCCGACCGATGCGTCCAGCTCCTCCCGAGCAGTATCGTTGAGGAACGCTCTCTTCCCCGTAAGCGCTGAAGTATCGAGCGCCGTTCCGTCGATGGACGAAAAACGTCCAAAGACACCGCTGTTCCCAGCCTCTATGCCCACGATGTTCATCCGACCGACGTTCTGCTGGCTCGTCAGGTTGGCGATGGGAGCGCGCTCCGAAATGAACGGGGCAAATCCATCAATCTTGTCGTACCCTTCGAGCTCACGTCGCAGCTCGTCAACCTTCTCCATCGGGAAGTAAGGGCTGCTGCCAGTCAGGCCGCCCGGGCGGCCCAGGCCTGATGCCAGATTTGCCGTAAGAAGCTCGTCAATCTCGCCGAGGCCCTTGGTTGCCCCTAGCCTGATGGAGTGGTTCATCGTATCGCCGGTGCCAAGCGCCGACGAGATGATCAGCGTGCTGAGCATTAGGCCGACTACTATCAGGGCCGTCTGCGCTGGCCTGCGTGGGATGTTGCGTAGTCCGATCTTGAGGACGATACGGTTGAGGAGCGCAAGTGCGCCGATGCCTACGACGATCAGCAGGAATCCTATGACGACACCGATCATGATCAGATTAGTGTCGACGCCGAATATCTCTTCCATCTATTGGTCCTGTGGCTTAGTCGTTGTCGCGCAGGCGCACTCAGGACGCCAGTCTGCTAATGAGTATAGGCGAGGGACAGCCCCTGAGGTCGAGTTATCTGGACGGGTGAGGAATGTGAACGGCGATCAGGCCGCCATCCCAGTACCGTCTGACCAAGCTTCTATCAGCTATTGATTAGGATGAAAGACCTCTGCAAGAGCGTCCGAAAGAGCAACATCCAACTCATCATTAACGTGTGAGGGACGGTCTAGAACTAGTCCTCTCCGGTCACCAGACCGTTTCTGACATCGCGTTCCATGAGCTCAGAGTCACGCTCGGCCGGATCGCCTGCTCCGGCGCCACTGGGGAACTCCAGAACCAGCCTGTCGTCCGTGTCGCGCAGGCTGACGTAGCCGGAAGTCATCGAGGCTGGATCATCGCTTATCATCTCGCCGTTGACGATGACGTTGGTCTTGGTCCCGGCCTTGCCCCCGAAGATGCCCTGTGGTGCGAAAGACAGCCTGTTCGGGTGGAAGTAGACGTTCAGCGGACTCTCGTACGATGGCAGCTTGCCGACTGTGACCCTCTGGCCGGGCGCGCCCCTGTACTTGCCGCTTCCGGCTGAGTCTGGCATAAGCTCCTTGCCCACGATGAGTGCCGGACTGCTCACCTCGAACACCTCGACGGGCACGTTGGACGCGCTCGACGGGAACATATTCAGTCCCATGCCGTCGCTCCGGCTTGTAGCTCCCCTTCCGCCGCCGCAGAACAGGTGGGCGTTGAAGACGCGACCGTCCGCCTCGCTTCCGTAGGTGCGGATGGAGGACATCAGCCCGTTGCCCGACTGTATCTGCTCTGGAATCGCCTTTGCGAGTGCGCCGAATATGCAGCCGTGAATATACCAGCCTGTGTTGGTACGCGAGCCAACCGACACAGGGAACGTGCAGTTGATGATCGAGCCCTCGGGTGCGGTGACTGAGATCGGCTCGAAGCACCCCTCGTTTACTGGCACGTCAGGAGTGAGCAGACACGCCAGCGGGTAGTAGGTGTGACCCTGGCTGTAGATCATTGTGCAGTTCAGGCCCCCGCGGTCGATTTGCGGCGCGGAGCCGTCGAAATCCACAGCGATCTCGTCGCCCTTGATCTCAATGCGAACCTTGATGAGCAGGGGGTCTCCCATGCCGTCGGTGTAGACCTCGTTGGTGTACTCTCCGTCTGGAAGCTCAGCGATGGCACGGCGCATAGCGGTCTCGGAACGTCCGCGAATCGCCTCTGACAGCTCTGTTAGGTCCTCCAGCATGTACTCGTCAAGGAAGTCTACGAAACGCCGCGCCCCGACCTGGTTCGCAGCTACCTGCGCCTCGATGTCGGTCAGCACCATTTCAGGCCCGCGCACGTTCCACTTAAACATGTCGAAGGCCAGTTCGTTCGGTTCTCCCTTGTCGTAAAGTTTGCACAATGGGAAGAAGATGCCCTCTTCGTAAGAGTCCGTGACCGCCTTGGCGTCGAGAGAACCGCCAATGTCTGACGTATTGGCGATGTTGCCGACGAATCCCACGAACCGACCCTGGTGGATAACGGGCGACACTATAGCGATGTCCGGCAGGTGACCGGCGCACATCCACGGGTCGTTTGTCATGTACACGTCACCTGGGTGCATCGACTCCACCGGATACTTCTTGAGTATCTCCTTGGTGACGTTCGGCATGGTCATGTTGAAGACCGGCATGGAACGATAAGCGTGCGCGATTGAACGACCCTCAGCGTCGAGGACCTCGCTGATCGTCGAGACCGCCGTGCGCAGGATGGTGGACCACATCTCCTCGGCCACGTTGAGCATCCTGCTCCACATGATCTCAAGGGATACTGGATCGAAGCGTTCTTGTGCCATTCAGTCCTCCAATGTGATGACGAGATTCAGCCACCTGTCCACGGATACGCTTTCGCCGGGACGTACAATCGTTGTGGCTTCGGCCTCTTCGATGATCGCGGGACCTGGGAACTCCGCGCCCGCTTGCAGGCGATATCGGTCATACACATGGCAGTCCACATACCCGCTCGCACTTGGGAAGTACGCTTGCCGAGACCCCTTCACGGCGTCACGGTTTGCGCTCCCTCCGCCTGCAACCTCCTGCTCCCTGAGCGAGAGGTCAGGCTGAGGGCCACTGACCAAAAGCCGCCAGTTCTGTACCTCGATAGGCAGGCTGAGGTTACGGCGGGCGTATAGCTCCTGGTAGATCGAGTGGAAGTCCGACTCTATTCGCTCTATGTCGTCGCCTGACAGCGTCTCGCCGGGGACAGGCACGTTGATCTCGTGTATCTGCCCGACGAGCCGCATGTCTCCGGTTCGCGTCATCTGCACTTCGTCTGCGGACACGCCCGAGTTCGCGAGCATCTCGCGTCCCCACGACTCCATCTCTTCGAAAGTGCGATTAACCTCGTCCCAGTCTGTTCTCTCCAGCAGGCCGGGTGCTGAGCGTACGCTCTCGAACGACAGTGGCGCAGCAAGGCAGCCGAGTGCGGACGTTACCCCGGCTCCGAGCGGCACGACCACGCGGGCCGCGCCGAGAATCCTCGCGACCTCGCAGGCGTGGGCCGGTCCCGCGCCGCCGAATGCGACTATGGCGTACCTACGAGGGTCTTTGTTGCGCCCGATAATGTGTATGCGCGCGGCGGCAGCCATGCTCTCAGTCACGACGCTGTACACGCCCCACGCGGCCTCGACCTCATTCATTCCCATCTGCGAACCGAGACGGGACATCGCAGTCCGTGCGGCGCCGGTATCCAGGTTCATCCTGCCGCCCAGGAAGTAGTCGGGGTTCAGGTAGCCGAGGACGAGGTTGGCGTCGGTCACGGTTGGCTCTGTACCGCCCAGACCGTAGCAGGCAGGACCAGGACTCGCACCCGAACTCTGAGGGCCGACCCGCAGCAGGCCCAGCCCATCGAGCCACGCAATGCTGCCTCCGCCCGAACCTATCTCGATCAGGTCCAGCACAGGAATGACAATGGGTAGCCCACTGCCGATCTTGAACCGGTGGACTCGCGCCACCTCGATTGTGTTCGTCTGACTTGGCCTACCGTCTTCGATGACGCAGGTCTTGGCTGTGGTGCCTCCCATATCAAGCGAGATCAGGTCAGGTTCACCCAGCAGGTCGCTGTAGAAGCCCGCGGCGAGTGCTCCCGCAGCAGGGCCGGACTCCAGCATACGGATGGGCCTTTCGCACGACGCGTCTGCGTCCATGACTCCGCCGGCTGAGTGCATCACCAGCAGTCGTCCGTCATATCCCTCGGCGGCGAGGTCGCGTTCGACGCCACGTATGTAACTGGTGACCGACGGCTTGATGTATCCGTCGGCGGTAGTTGTTGACGTTCGCTCGTACTCGTTGATAACGGGAGCGACCTCGGATGAGAGTGACAGACTCAGGTCTGGATGTCGCTTCTCGATCTGCTCTTTCAGCGCCTGTTCGTTGACCGGGTTGTTGTACGAGTGCAGCAGCGACACCGCGACCGCCTCGACTCCCTGCTCGACGAGTTCGTCCAGCACCTGTGCTGAAGTCTCCAGGTCGAGTTCCTGCAAGACTCTGCCATCGCGATCGACTCGCTCCTGCACCTCAGCCCTGAGATGCCTGGGTACTATCGGATCGGGATAGCGGGCGTGAAGATCGTGCATGTCGTAGATCTGCTCGCGCCCCAACTCCAGTACGTCCCGGAACCCGCGCGTCGTCAGCAGCGCGGTCTTCGCCCCCTTGCGTTCGATGATCGCGTTGGTGGCAAGCGTCGTGCTGTGTACGACAAGCCGCAGCGACTCCGGCGCAGTGCCGGTATCAGCCAGGATCTCCCGAACGCCGCGGATAAGTGCGCTGGCAGGGTCTTCAGGATCGGTGAGCACCTTGTGAACGCTGAGGTCGCCGGTCTCGACGTCGTGGAGAGAGAAGTCCGTAAACGTCCCGCCAATGTCAATGCTGAGCGAGTGTGTTGGCCCCGTCATGCGCGGCGCTCCGCATAAACCTGGTGGGCGCGGTCGATGGCCGCAACCCTGCCGCTCACCAGGTCCTCCTGGCGATTGCGCGCCCACTGGTTGGAGCCTTCTAAACCTGTCAGCGACCCCTGGAACTGCGGCATTACGTATCGCGCCAGCAGCTCGTAGCTGTTGAGGATCCTGTCTCTTGGAGCCCAGTCGATCGTCTGCACCAGCAGCCCGCCGAATCCGCCGCTCTGCTCTTCGAGACGCTTGATTGCGGCGACGCAGTCGTCCGGCGTGCCGATGACCCACGAGCCGGTCTCGGCCATGTGATCGATGACACCCTCTAGAGGACCGTCGTAGGCTGCCTTGCGCCCATTGGTCTCTTCAGTGTACTCGCGCAGGAATCGACCCGCGCCAAGCCTGGCCTCTTCGAACGCCTTCTCGCGGGTCTCCGCAAGGTGTATGGGTAGAGTCAGCCGCCAGTCGAAGCGGTCGACAGTCTGACCGTGCTCCGCCGCCGACTCCTCCGCAACGTCCCACAGTCCCCTCAGGTTGGATTCGCCTGAAGATGGGTCTCTCGGAACGGTGATGGTCAGCACCGACGCGCCGTACTTTCCGGCGAGCGCGACGCCCGCGGGAGACTGCACCGAGGCTACCGCTATGGGCATGTGCGGCTTCTGGAACGGTCTGATCTGGAGCATCGCCTCGTTCAGCTCGAACCAGTCGCTCTTGTACGTGATCGGGTCGGTCTCGGTGAACAGCCGCAGGATGATGCCGAGCGCCTCGTCCATCTTCTCGCGCTGCGTGGTCGGGTCTATTCCCATCATGTAGGCGTCGCCCGGAAGCGCGCCGGGGCCGACGCCGAACATGACTCGCCCGTGTGTCATGTGGTCGAGCTGTGTCATGCGATTGGCGACCATCAGAGGGTGGTGGTACGGCAGGCTCACGACTCCCGTTCCCAGCTTGATGTGCCGAGTGCGATCGGCAGCAACCGCCATGAAGATCTCGGGCGACGAGATGATCTCCCAGCCCGCGCTGTGGTGCTCGCCGATCCAGGCCTCGTCGTAGCCCAGGTAGTCCAGCCATTGGATAAGTTCCATGTCGCGGTCCATGGCCAGTGTCGGGTTCTCGCCCACACGGTGGAACGGACCGAGGAAGATTCCAAATTTCATTCTTTCCGGGAGCGCCATTTTTCTATTCCTCTCGTTCTTCGTTTGGGCGTTACACTTCCACCCTGTAGACCCGCGCTGCGGTGTCGTGGAACATGGCGGCGCGCTCGGAGTCGCTGTAGTCCTTGGATAGGCGCTTGAAGGCGTTGTACATGACGTTGTACGAGTACGAGACCTTGTCCACCGGGAAGTTGCTCTCGAACATGCTCCGATCTGGCCCGAACTGCTCGATGCAGTAGTTCATGAAAGGCGCCATTGACTCGGCCAGCTCCTCAGACCCGATCGGTGTATCGCGCTCGTGCCAGTCGAACCCGGTGCGCGGCATACCGATGCCGCCGAGCTTGACCGTGACGTTTGGACACTCGGCCACTGCCGCAATGCCGCTGCGCCATGTGGCGAGCACTTCGTCGTCGTTGTTGCCATAAGGGCCAACCCTCAGCAGACCTCCAATGTGGTTGAGGATGATCTTGAGATCGGGCACCGCCTTGGCGAAGTCGGCAAGCTCTGGAAGCTGCGGGAAGTACATCCAGCCCTCCAGGGACAGGCCCATTCGTGACAGGACGCGCGCCCCGGCGCGGAATTCGTCACTGGCAAGCTGTCCCTGCATCCTGTAGGCGGACGTGACCTCGATTTCAGGATGAGGGTCCCAGGTCACCGAGTGCCTGATTCCCCTGAACCTGTTGGGGCTCGCAGTCTGGAGCGCCTCGAGTACCGGCTCGACAGCGTCGCCGAGGTTCAGGTTAGCGTGTCCTACTATAGAGGCCGCCGCACGGGTCGGGCCGTACAGCCCGCTCGCGCTCGCAGCAGCGAGCCCCTGGACGAACTCGACCTCTCCTACGGGCTTCATCTCGTCCGGCCCGCCGGACCTGTACATCGCCCGCGCCTCGACGAACACGGTGGATCGTACGTTGTGTCCGCTGTTCACATCGTCTGCGAGGTCGTGCAGCAGGTACCGCTGGTATGGGATTCGCTCGGTACGAAAATCCCAGAAGTGGTGGTGAGGGTCGCAGATCGGAAGATCGGGTTCGAGGGTCTCCTCTTCAGTCAGTGCGAGCCAGTCGTTTCCGCCAAAAGGCATAGTGGGCCTCCGTCGTAGGTTGTAGCGGGCCAATAATATCACAGCGTTTTGCAAACGTTTTCGAGGACAAGATTCATCAACCCTATCGGTAAGGGAGCGCTCGTCGAGCGCTCGCCATTGAGCGTCATACGATCCCAGTGGTACCTTGTTTCAGTCGCCATGACGTTATGGTCAACACACTCAACACCCCGACAGCGAGGAGCAAGACGTAGATATGGAATTCCTGAGCAACGAGGAGATCGTCCAGAGAGCACGGGTGAACCTGCACCAGGGCGCGTGGGACTACTTGGTGGGCGCGTCTGAGTCTGAGACGACCATGCGCCGCAACCGGCTGGCTTTCGACCAGGTTGCATTCCGCCCCCGGGTGCTGGTCGATGTCTCCAGTGTAGACACGTCCACGACATTCCTGGGACAGAACCTGAAGATCCCGGTGTTGCTTGCACCAATTGGCTCGCTCCAGGTCTTTAATCCCGAGGGAGGCGCGGCTTCCACCAGGGCTGCGGCCGAGTACGGCGTCATGCACGTCGTAAGCTCTGTCACGGAGCCCGGACTTGAGGATATTGCCGCTGCGGTCGACCACCCAAAGGTATTCCAGCTTTACCTCCACGGCGACTGGGCGTGGATCGAAGAGCGTGTCGGTGCGATCAAGGACGCTGGGTACATCGGTCTCTGCATCACCGTGGACACCGCCCACTACAGCCGGAGAGAGCGGCCGCTGCTGACGAGGTATCTCACACCCACGCGCCGCGCCCCGCGCAATCCATCCCATGCGGCTTCGGTCACCTGGGAGACAGCGGCTAGGATCAAGGAACTTGCCGGACTGCCGTTCATGCTCAAGGGCATCGCGACCGCCGAGGACGCGAAGATCGCAATAGAGCACGGCGTGGATGTCATCTGGGTGTCCAACCACGGTGGACGACAGCTAGACCACGGACAGGGAACGCTTGAGATGCTGCCTGAGATCGTCGAGGCTGTCGACGGCAAGGCGACGATAGTACTGGACGGTGGCATACAGCGCGGCACTGACGTCCTCAAGGCCGTCGCTCTTGGCGCCGACGCTGTCGCAATCGGAAAGCTCCAGGGCTGGGGAATTGCTGCCGCCGGATGCGAGGGTGTAGTCAGGGTGCTGGAACTTCTGGAAGACGAGATCACCGTCGCTATGGCTCTCATGGGTGTAACCTCGATTGACCAGCTCAACCCGAACTTCGTCTGCAAGGCCGATCCGGTCGTGATGGCACACGAAATGAGCGCATGGACAAACATGCCCGGCGGTCGCATCGGGTAGTCACACAGCAAGGCGAAAGTGAGATCAAGAAGTCCCTTCTCCCTGGGGAGAAGGTTAGGATGAGGGGAAATCTTCGCTCTCACCTCTACCCTTTCCCTGACGGGAGAGGACACCTAACGGGAGCTAGACAACAGGAGGATGACACATGCCATACCTCATCAACCACGTTCACATACGATCAGCAGATCCCTCCGCGTCGGCGGACTGGTACGCCGAACACTTCGGTGCCACGAAGGTCTCCGAGCGCGAGGTCATGCCCGGCACAGTGACGATCAGCATGGACATGGGCTCGCCCGTCCGCCTGAACATCTCATCACAGGTGGCGGGGTCTTCAGACGAGCGCGCCTCTGCGGAACTGAACCGGCTGGGCTTGGAGCACTTCGGGTTCGACGTCGAGGACATCGAGTCCGACATCGACCGGCTGTCCGCTGCGGGAGTCCGGGTCGTTCTGCCCATCACCGAGGTGGCAGGCGGCGCAAAGCTCGCCTACATCGAGGGCCCGGACGACGTCCTCATCGAGCTGGTGCAGCCACCCGGCTGAAGCGATTGAAAGTGATCCTGACACGGCCTCCGTCGGGGGCCGACAACCAGCAGCATTAGGGGCTCTCACTAACTGACCAAGGACTCCTGCGTTGTACTCTCTGAGGTCTGCAAACCGGGGCCTCGGACATCCTGTGCATTCGCTATGATTAAGACATAGGCGGGCCGAACAGAGCACAACAGGAGCTCCGCTGGTGAGACAACGCAGCTACGGTAGAGATACTGGACTCACGTTCCGCATGTTCTTCACGATGTTCATGCTGGCTGGCCTGTGGGTTGTGTTCATGGGCCTGCTGTTCTGGGCGGGCATCTCCCCGGTCCTGATCTTCGGCTTCGCTCTAATCGGTGTCCTGATCCAGTACTTCATGTCGGACAAGCTGGTGCTGATGTCCACCGGCGCGCGCGAGGTCACTGCACAGGAGGAGCCGTGGCTGCACGCGACCATCGAGCGGCTCGCGCAGATGTACGAGATCCCCAAGCCCAAGAAGATCGCGGTAATGGACACGCACGTGCCCAACGCCTTCGCGACAGGTCGGAACCCGGACAACGCCGTAGTGGCCGTCACACGCGGTCTGATGTCCAGGCTCACCGACCGTGAGGCCGAGGCCGTGCTCGGTCACGAGCTAGCCCACGTGAAGAATCGTGACGTCGCTGTCATGACCTGGGCCAGCCTGCTGGTAATCACGGCCGGTTACCTCATGCAGATGCTGTTCTGGATGAGCCTGTTCGGGGGTTTCGGGGGACGCGGCGACCGCAGAGGCGAGGGCGGCAATCTCATGCTGATCATGATGGCCGTCTACGTGGGGACCATTGTCGTCTACTTCTTGGCCCAACTCCTGGTGATGGCGCTATCGCGCTATCGCGAGTACGCTGCCGACCGTGGAGGCGCGATCGTGACCGGCGCGCCGATGCAGCTCGCGTCCGCGCTGGCAAAGATCAGCAACGACATGTACCGCATCCCCGACGAGGACCTCCGCGACGTCAGGCATGCCAATGCCTTCATGTTCGCTCCGGCGCTGTCAGGCAACGACATTTCACGACTGTTCTCTTCCCATCCACCGACGGAGAAGCGCATCGAGCGCCTCCAGAACATGCAGAGGGAGCTCGAGCGCGGCACACCGTTCCGCCCGTAGGCCGGGTTGCGATAAACTCTCTTTCACGGGTTTCAGATGGAAGGGAAGAGAGCGAGACCTCGTGGGCATCTTCAGCGCGATATTCGGACACACCAAACTCAAGACACCGGACAGAGAGCAATTCTTCTCGATCATAGGCGCTGCCTACAACCTGGAAGCCAGGACCGAGTTGCGTCCGACCTACAAGGCGGGCGTTGTGGTCAACCCCGTGGAGTCATCGTACTTCGACAGTCTGGACTCTGAGGTCCGCACCCTGCTCGAAGTCAGCGGCCGTGCCACCGGCACCCGCTTCGAGCTACAGGACGACGAGTTTGGCACCCGCTGGATAATTCTGGATGATCCAGACTTCGAGGACCTCGTCAGTCTCATCCACACCATAACCGAGACGATAGTCGATCACGGCTTCGCAGACCGTCTGCTGGCCGCCGTATTTGGAATGGAGTTCCAGGGGCGCCCCGCGTACTGGCTTTACAACTACAAGGCCGGCAGGTTCTACCCGTTCGTCCCGACAGCCAGCCGCGAGCGCGACTACGCCACCGAAATGCGCATCGGAGAGATCATGCGCGAGGAGAGGATCCCAGTCCAGCGCAAACTGGAGAACTGGTACGCCCTCTGGGGCATCCCGTTCTGAACACCAGCCATTGTTTGTACGTGTAAGCGATCGGCAACACCCATCAACCGTCATTCCCGCGAAAGCGGGAATCCACCCGTCGCCGCGGTCCGCTCGGCAATCCACTGGTGCGAGAGCCTGAGCGATCTATCACTCCCTCGGCGGCAGCGACAACCCCTCGATGAACTCCAGGTTGGGCAGCTTGTCCAACTCAGACGGCGCGAGCCGGAGCTTGGTCGACCGTCCGCCTCCGCCGACGATCAGGTAGTCGAGAGACTGTAATTTCGCGTCCGCATATATGGGCAGATCGGACGGCAGTCCGAACGGCGTGACCCCACCGATCATCATGCCCGTGATTTCCATCGTCTCGTCAGCGCCTGCGAACGACGCGCGCGACACTTCCATCAACCCCTTGACGCGCTTGTTGACGTCGAGCCTGTCGGTGGCTGCGACGATGCAGGCGCAGTGCTTCTTCTGGCCCCGCTTGGACGCCACGACAATCGTGTTGCCCGAATTCTCCAGCGGAAAGCCGTACTTCTCACAGAACTGCGCGGTATCCGCGAAGTCGGGGTCGATCTCGAACATCTCGTAATCAACACCAAGTGACTCCAGCTGAGATACAACGCCGTTCTCAATCGACTCAGATGACTGCACTTCAGAAACCCCCTGCTCAGACCCTATTGACTGCGGATATTATAGCGTGAGGGATTGCATGGCGGATGGTGAGTCGACTCCAACCCAGAAGTGGTCTGATATTATCGTGGCTAGTGAGCCTGCATAAGTAAGAAGTGCACTGGCCCTGGTCGCCAGATAGAGGATCAAGTTCTTGAGAGTAGTCAAAGTGATACATGGCTATCCGATGCGTTATAACGCCGGGTCGGAGGTGTATTCCCAAGGACTGGCACAGGCCCTCGCCGATCGCCACGAGGTGCACGTGTTCACCAGGCAGGAGAATGCATTCCTCCCTGAGTACGTTGTGGCTCGTGAGCAAGACGTGGCAGATCCCAGGATCACACTGCATGTGATAAATATGGCCAGGGGAGGGGACGGATACAGGCGCCAGGCTGTAGACGACGCATTCGGGAATCTACTTGACGAAGTGCAGCCAGAAATCGTCCATATTGGCCATCTCAACCATCTCTCTACGTCGCTGGTATTCAGGGCTAGGGACCGACAGATTCCCGTGGTGTTCACACTGCACGACTACTGGCTCATGTGCCCGCGGGGTCAGTTCATCCAGATGTTTCCCGAAGACCCGACAGATAACTGGTCTGTCTGTGACGGCCAGGATGACCAGAAGTGCGCAGTGCGCTGCTACGTCCGCTACTTCTCAGGAGCCGACAGCGAATACGAAGCCGACGTATCCTATTGGACGGACTGGATCGGACGAAGAATGGCCCATGTGCGAGATGTCTGTGATGCGGTCGACGTATTCATCGCTCCGGCCAGGTATCTGATGGAGCGGTTTAGGGATGAGTTTGGCATCCCCTCAGAGAAGCTCACCTACTTGGACTACGGCTTCCACAGGGAGCGCATGGAAGGTCGAAACAGGTGCGAAGGCGAACCCTTCACATTTGGGTACATAGGGACTCATATAGCCGCAAAGGGCGTGGACCACCTTATCGAGTCATTTGGTCGGCTGTCTGGTGATGCCATGCTCAGGATCTGGGGTCGCGATAGGGGAGTGGAGACGGCGGGACTGAAGTCGTTGGCTGATAGCCTGCCTGGCCTGGCGACAGATCGAATAGAGTGGATGGGTGAGTACCGGAACCCTGAGATTGTCTCCGAGGTGTTCGACAGGTGCGACGTGATCGTTGTTCCGTCAATATGGGCTGAGAACTCTCCACTTGTGATTCACGAGGCGCAACAGGCCGGCGTACCGGTGATTACGGCCGACTTCGGAGGCATGGCGGAATACGTGCGCCACGAGGACAACGGGCTGCTTTTCACTCACAGAGACCCGACTTCCTTAGCTGAACAGATGCAGCGTATGGCCGATGATCCTGATCTGGCTCAGCGATTAGGTAACCGGGGCTATCTCCAATCCAGAGATGGGAATGTGCCCGATATGACTGAGCACGCCCTGGCAATTGAGAGAATCTATGACTCTCTGGTACGTGGAGGGAAGTGATGACCACGGGGACGTTCCATGGACGGGTTGACCGAAAGTTAGACCCCTCGTCCCAAAGTGCAGGCTCCGGTAAGGGCCCTTGGCGAATAACCTTCGACACGAATCCCGACGACTGCAACCTGCATTGCATAATGTGCGAGGATCACTCGCCGTACAGTACAACCCAGGCAGAGCGCAGGAGGGATGGGCGTCCCAAGCGCCGAATGGACATCGAACTGGTTCGGCGTGTCCTGGCCGAATCCCAGGGAACGGCGCTTCGTGAAATCATCCCCTCCACTATGGGTGAACCGCTGCTGTATCGGCACTTCGACGAGATCATCGACCTGTGTTCCAACTATGGTGTGAGGCTGAACTTGACCACCAACGGGACCTTCCCGCGTAGAGGTGCTAGGCCTTGGGCAGAGCGCATCGTACCGGTGGGATCGGACGTGAAGATCTCCTGGAATGGCTCGACGCGACAGACGCACGAGAGCGTGATGCTGGGCTCCAACTGGGAAGAAGTTTTGGACAACGTGAGGCAATTCATCGCAGTTAGGGACGAACACGCACAGAACGGCGGAAACCGGTGCCGTGTGACATTTCAACTGACCTTCATGGAGATCAACATTAGGGAGCTTCCGGATGTCGTGATTCTTGCTGCAAATCTAGGTGTAGATCGCGTGAAGGGGCACCACCTGTGGGTGCACTTCGATCAAATGCGGCGCCAGTCGATGCGGCGAAGCCCTGAGGCGATCACCCGATGGAACGCTGTGGTCGACGAGGCTCACGAAATGGCGGAGTTGCACAGACTCCCCTCGGGCGAGAAGGTACTTCTCGAGAACATATTCAGGCTCGACGAAGAAGTCGATGGAGACATTGCCCCCGGAGGAGAGTGTCCGTTCCTCGGGCATGAGGCATGGGTGGCCTCTGACGGAAGGTTCAACCCGTGCTGTGCCCCGGACGTGCTGCGGCGCACACTTGGCGAGTTCGGTAATCTCAATAGCACGAGTTTGAGCGATATTTGGAATGGCAGTGAATACACTTTCCTGCGGTCCAACTACATGCAGAACGCCCTCTGTCAGGGTTGCAACATGAGGAGACCAGTTACCTCGTGAACGCCACTTGGCTGGACTACACGTTGTCCACAGAAGGCACCCATCACCTGCTCAACGGGAAACCCGCGTACACCCAGAGGTTCTTGGAGGTTCAGAAGTTTCACGAGCCTGGTCTAGCGCCGGCCAGGGACAGCACGGGCGCCTACCACATCACTTCTGACGGGTTGCCAGCGTATCTCTCCCGCTTCGTAGAGACCTATGGTTTCTACGATGGGAAAGCTGCAGTCCAAACCCATCGCGGATGGTGCCACATCCTCCCCGACGGAAGTCCCCTTCACTCGGAGATGTACGCCTGGTGCGGGAACTTCCAGGAGGGCCGATGTCCGGTCCGCTTAAACGACGGCAGCTATTTTCACACCACTGACGACGGTTCTCCTGCCTACTCAGAGCGCTACAGCTACGCCGGCGACTTTAGGGACGGAATCGCTGTCGTTCAGAGGTCAGATGGCAAACACACCCACATAGACGCGTCAGGGAATCTTGTCCACAGTCGCTGGTTCTTGGACCTCGATGTCTTCCACAAGGGACACGCGAGAGCTTGCGACTCGAACGGATGGCATCATGTGGACACAAGGGGAGTGCAACTGTACGAGAGTAGGTTCAGAAGTGTTGAGCCCTTCTACAACGGGCAGTCCAGAGTAGAGAGGTTCGACGGCTCTCTGTCGACGATAAACCACTCAGGCAATACCACGCTCGAGCTTAGGAAGCCTACGCACTCTCCTCTGGAGGAGCTTTCCGGCGAAATGGTTGGCCTCTGGAGGACTCAGACCATTCGTGTCGCGGTCGAACTCGGAGTGTTTGAACCGTTACCCGCCACGGCGGAGCAAATCGAGAGCAGGTGCCACCTTGCTGCGGATACCGGCAACAGATTGCTGCACGCGTTGATGGAAATGGGTCTGGTAAGCCGAGACGAGGGCGATCTCTACCATCCCACTGACAGAGGTTCTTACTTATCTAGGAAACATCCACTCTCGCTGGCCGATGCGGCTCTCCACTGGGGCAGGGAGTCGTACGCGGCCTGGTCAGATGTAGTTCACGCGCTACGTACAGGTCAGCCCGGCTTTGAAAGTGCTTTTGGAAAGAACTTCTTCGAATGGGTGGGGGAACGTCCTGGAGATCTGCGGTCATATCACAATGCTATGGCCACGTACGCTAAGCACGACTACCGTGACTTGGCCGAGGCCGTCAACTTCACCGGTCATCAGAGTATCTTGGATGCCGGCGGTGGAACTGGAGAGTTGACCTTTGCTCTGTTGCGTTCCTGTCCTGGCTTGTTCGGGGTGGTGATGGACAGACCCGAGGTAACATCTACCGCCAAAGTCCCAGAAGACTTGGATGGCCGCTGCACTTTCGTGGGTGCTGACCTGTTCGAGAAGTGGCCGATATCATCTGAGACAATAGTTCTCGCAAGAGTGCTGCACGACTGGTCGGATTCAGACGCGCTGAGAATTCTGAAACGCGCCCGGGAATCGATGTGCGCAGACAACATCCTCTATGTAGTCGAGATGGTTAAGGATGACACAACAGGTTCAGGTAGCTTGCTCGACCTGCACATGCTCGTGACTACCGGAGGCGCCGAACGAACCGAAGCCCAGTTCAGATACATGCTGGACAGTTCAGGATTTAGGGTACTTGACGTGATACCGACTGAGTCGGTCAGTTCCGTAATCCGTGCGGTGGCAGTGTGAACGGCTACAGCCCTGTCGACTACATTCTGGACGGGCTGGAATCGATTCCTGACCGAATAGACGCTGCGCTGGTAATCAGGCATGCCGAGAGGGAGGAAATCCGGACTGGCACTTTTGGAGTCGACGTTCCACTGACTGCGCATGGTGTCGTATCGGCGGCTCAGCTTGGAAAGGCACTGATCGCGGGTAGACAAGTTTTCGTCACATCAAGTCCGGTGCCGAGGTGTGTTCAGACCGCTGAGGCTATTCTCCAAGGTTGTGGCAGCGACTCCCCGGTTCAACTCGATCGCACATTGGGTGACCCTGGCCCGTTTGTCGTGGACCCCGAAGTTTCGGGCCCTCTGTTCTTGGAGACAGATATACTCGACATTGTACGCCGCCAGTTGTCAGGCTCCGAGCCGCCGGCAGGAATGCGTCCTACCGCAGATGGCGTCGGGATGCTAATTGAACTCGTCGCACGCGGGCTGGGACGCAGCGGACGTGTGAATGTGTTTGTTACCCACGACTCCATACTGGCTGTGTTAGTGGCCAGTATGCTCGGAAAGTCGGCCGATCAGATTGGGTGGCCCGACTTTTTGGACGGATTACTTCTCTGGAGGTCGCGCGTGGGCCTGAACGTGGCTTGGCGAGGAGCCCGCAAGGTGGCTTATCCACTCGGCGGTTAGAGAGATGGCCTCTTCAGGCCCAATCTTTGGAGAGTACCCCAGTACCCGCCGGGCTTTGTCGGGGTTGAACGCCTCGCGCTGACCCTCTTCCCCAGGTCGGTAGTCGACGTATTCGATCGGGACGTCTGTCCCGGCCACGTTCCGACAGATCTTTGCCAGTTCATCGATGGAGTACTCTCGGCCGGAGCCCACGAGGAATTTGTGCCCTACGACATCTCTGTGAGGCGCTTGAATCGCAAGAACCCACGCCTTCACTGCGTCGTCAATGTAGGACACATCCCTCGTCTGCTGTCCGCCCTCAACGATTATGGGCTTGCCACACAGAGCGTTCCATAACCACTTGAATATGAAGACCTCGCGTCGCATGTTGGGACCGATAACAACGCCTGTGGTCATGACGATTGACGGTACCCCGTAGGCTCGATGCCACGACCACAGGGCGAGTTCGGCTGCCGCCTTAGAGAACCCGTACGGATTGTGCGGAGTCAGAGGATGATCTTCGTCGATGGGGGAATAGAGTGGGCGACCGACTTCATTCCCGGATCCAGCAAATATCACTTTCGACACGCATCCAGCGTGTCGCACTGCTTCCAGCAAGGCGACGGTGCCATCTATGTTCTGCATGACGGTGTAACGCGGTGACTCGAAGCCAAGGGGGGTATCTGGTTGAGCTGCCATATGCACCACGACCGAATGGCCCTCCACGTCCCCGGGTTGAATGTCCTGGATGCTCTTCCACACGTAGCTGAAGTGTGGATTGCACAGTTCGTGTCGCAACAGGTCAGCGTGGCCTGGTGCTGTGATATCCAGCCCGGTTACGCTGTACCCCTGCTTGAGTAGTGCTCTCGACAGGTTGGACCCGCCAAATCCGGCGGCCCCGGTAATCAGGACGTCACTCACTTCTAAATCGGTGGCCGGCGTGTGTGCCACTCGGTCGCCTGCTCGTAAGTGTGGGCGACTCTCAATAGAGTGGCCTCATCGAACGGTCTGCCAGCGATCTGCATGGCCAGGGGCAGCTCGACCCCGTCTTCGGTGGTGAACCCGCAGCATATGGACAGCGCAGGACCGCTGACCATGCTGAACAGGCCCCTGAAACTGGCATCCGACAGCCACGATGATGCTTCGCGTTCGCTGTTTATGCCCGCGGTGAGGTCCATCACCTGCGGTGGAGCAGGCGATGTCGGCATCAGCAGCACGTCAACGGATTCAAGCATCTCGAGAGCCTGGGCGCGTATCATCGACCGCATCTTCTGCGCCTTGTTGTACACGGTGGCCGGGATCAGGTCCGCGGTCATCAGCTGCACCCTGATGTTGGGATGGAAGTCCTCAGCCCTCTCGCGAATCCATTGCGGGTTTAGGCCTGCCCGCTCGACCGCGCTGATGGTGCGGCTCGCAACCCCCGCAAGTGGAGCCAGCGGCAGCGACACCTGCTGGACTTCCGCTCCCAGCTCGATGAGCACTTCAGTTGCGGCAGAGATCGCGTCAAGCGTTTCAGGTGTGGCGGGAGATAACTCGGGATCGGTGAACTCCTTGACCACGCCGATTCTCAGACCTGATATGCCGCCTCCGAGGAGCGACGGGTAGTCCGGCACCGGTGTGTCCCACGTGTACGAGTCGCGCGGATCGTAGCCCGCTATCGCGCCTATGGTCGCCGCACAGTCCTCTGCGGTCCTGGAGACCGGCCCGATGGTGTCGAGCGACCACGACGCGCCGTCCACTCCGTACCGGCTGACCCTGCCCCACGATGGCCTCAGGCCCACCAGTCCGCAGTTGGCAGCGGGGCCGCGCACAGATCCACCTGTGTCCTCTCCAAGGGAAGTAGCACACATGAACGAGGCTGTCGCTGCCCCGGAACCTGTGCTGGACGTCCCTGGATTTCGTGGCGGGTCCCACGGGTTTCCAGTGACTCCGAACGCTGACGTGATTGGGTCGCCGAAGGCCAGTTCGGTCATGTTCAGCTTGCCGATGATCACCGCGCCTGCTCTCTTAAGGTTGCGGACGACAGTGGCGTCCTCGTCGGGAACGAAGTCCGCCCTGAGCTTCGACGCGCTCGTCGTCAGGATGCCGGCGGTGTGAATCTGGTCCTTCACCCCGACTGGAACGCCGTGCAGCGGCCCCCTGTGGTTTCCGGCCGCGATCTCGGACTCGGCCTGCCGTGCCGACTCGATCGCTTCATCGCCTAGCACGGTGATGTACGCGTTGAGCTTCGGCTCCACCTCTACGATGCGTTCGAGGTACGCTTCTGCGGCCTCTACTGGTGAGACTTCACCCGCCTGTATTCTCCGCCCAAGCTCCGTCGCTGACAGGTAGATGAGGTCTCTATCGGCCATCTGCTTCCTCCTGCGGCGGGATGATTGGAAGAGGTTCCTGTGCGTTCAGACCCGGTATGTCGACCTGGTCCATTGCCTCCAGGATCGCATTGAGGCTGTATCGCACCTGGGTCAGATCGGGCTCGTGTATCTCGAGGTCGACCGCTCTAGCGATGGCCAGCACATCTTCATTGGTCAGGCTGCTCAATCGTCACCTCCTGTCAGTGTATGGGCAGGTTTCAAACCTGCCCATACCGATCCAATCACATAGCATGAAGGCTTTAGGAGCGCAGGTTTCCCGCCCACATTCTCCTACCGCTCCAAGCATACAATAAGCGCGCTTGCGGAGCGCGGGCGTCCCGCCCGCATCGACCTACCACTCCAAGGATGTGGTACGAAGGCTACCCTGACTCGACCCACCTGTCGTACAGGTCCTGCAACTCCGACGTCAGCCTTTCGAGCTGACGCTGGGAGCGGCGTCCCTGCCGCATCTCCCGATTGGCGAACGCGTGGGCCATCTCGTTCTCGAGGTCCAACTTCCTCGCCTCTGCCTCTTGGATGCGCCTTTCGAGATCAGCTTGCGCCTGCCGGTCGTGTGCCCTTTGGACCCTGTCTGGCTCTGATCGTCGCCGACGCCTGGACACTCGCCCCACCACACGCTTGTCGGTCGGTCTCCGAGACTGCCAGAACTCGCTGAATCCGCCCGGATAGGAGACCATCTTGCGGTCCCTGATCTCGATAACCCGCTCGGCCAGCTTGTCCAAGAAGTACCTGTCGTGCGATACGACCAGCAGTGTGCCCTGGAACTCATCCAGCGCCTCCTCGACCGCCTCCTGGGACGGTATGTCCATATGGTTGGTCGGCTCGTCGAGGATCAGCAGGTTGGGCTTCGTCGCCATCAGGCGCGCGATCTGAAGTCGGTTTCGCTCGCCTCCCGACAGATCGCCCACCATCTTGTCCATGTCATCGCGATCGAACAGAAGGGCGCTGAGGAGTACAAACGCGGCCTGGATGGACATGGGTGCCACTTCACGGAGCTGCTGAACGACGGTCTGACTGTCGTCCAGGGTCTCCTGCTGCTGCGCTGAGTACCCTAATTTCATGCTTGGTCCGACCCGGATGTGCTCGGCGTCCCATGCGCCATTCTCGACTATGTCTCGCAGCAGAGTGCTCTTGCCTGTCCCATTGGCCCCGACCAGCGCAACAGTCTCGCCACCGTTGACTTCCATCTCAGCGTCATCGAAGAGCAGTTCATCGCCATACCCACGCGTGTAGCTGCGCACCTGCACCGCGATGTTCGCCCGCGTGGGAGCGGAGTCGAAGTGAGTGCGAATGGCAGAGGTGTCGAACTCCGGCTTCTCCACCGCCTGCCTCTTCTCGCGCTCGAGCTGTGAGCGTCGAGCCCTGAGTCGCCTCCCCCATGCTGGGTCGCTGTTCACCCTCGCGATCTGCTCGAAGCGGTGGACGAGTGCCTCCAGCTTGGCCAGCCGCTTCTGGTTGGCGATGTAGTCCGACTGCTGGGAAAGCAGACCTCGAAGTCTCTGTGCACGGTACGCAGAGTAGTTTCCCTCGTAGCGGGTGACTCGGCCGTTCTCCAGCTCCAGGATTCCGCCGGCGACCCTGTCAAGCAGGTAACGGTTGTGCGACACGACCAGCACCGCGCCCCTGAACCTGAGCAGGAAGTCTTCGAGCCACGCCATGCCGAGGAAGTCGAGGTGGTTGCCGGGCTCGTCGAGCAGCAGGAGGTCGGGCTTGGAGAGCAGTGCCTTGGTGAGAGAGAGCACGTTCTGCTCTCCGCCGGATAGCGAGCCGATCTGCTGTGTGTCCTTGCCCTCCAGCCCCATGCTCGCCAGCATCGACCTTGCCTCGTCGACAAATCGCTCGCCGTCCATCCTATCGTAGGCATCACGAGCACGCTGGTACACGTTCAGGGCGCGGGCCGTCCTGGCTTCGTTCGCCGACTCCAGCCCTTGCTCCGCCCGGCGCAGTTCGTTTGAGACCCGGTTGTAGTCTGACAGCAGGTAGCCCTGCACCGTGACGTCGTCCTGCGCATCGATGTACTGAGGTACGTATCCGACCGTCGTTGCGCTCGGAACGACAACTGTGCCAGAGGTCGGCTCCACGCTTCCGGTCAGGATGTTGAGCAGGGTGGTCTTGCCGGAACCGTTCCTGCCGATCAGTCCCAGCTTCTCAGAGTCGTCGATCTGGAACGACACCCCGTCAAGCACGATTTGCGAGCCGAAGTGGGCGGATACATTTTGAAGACTGGCGACCAGCATGGAAACAAGTTCTCCAGGTGGGTAGGGCACGCTACGCACGAAGGATAGCGTGAGTGTGCACCTGGGTGCGAAGCGCGAAGGTTGGACAGAATGCCGGAGAGCTAATTCTCCGTGGGGAAGTCAGGAGTGGCCTGATACAGACTTAAGCTTACTGGGCCGCAGGAGGAAGGCCCTCGACACACGAAGGCTACAGGGCTTGCCCTGACGTGGCCTTGCTGTCGATATACTCCTGCCAGGCGTCAGCGACCGATCGCTCCTGGTCTTCGAGCGGAAGCTCCTCAAGCGACAACTCATCCTCTTCGTCGAGATCCGGAATGACCGTCTCGACGAATGGGTCGCCGCCCATGTCTCGCAGGTACTGCAGGAACCTCAGAGCCGTGGTCAGCTCCTCCTCCGGTAGTTCCTCGACGAGTTCGTGTAGCGAGTTCTTGATGACCATTGCCGTCCTGTCCTGGACCTATGAATCGGTGCCCACCACACCATTGTACCACTGATGTTAACAATCAAATATCAGTTTTCTGGCCTTTGGTCAAGTATATTCTCACGAGAGGATATGGGCTAATCTGGATCTCAAGGCGTTATTTGTGAGGTGTTGAGCCCTTGGAGTCAAATTCACAGAGAGACCGCCCGCACATGCCGGAAGGCTACGGAGTGGGCGATCCACAGTATGGTTTCGAGCCGGTTGAGTGGACGTGGGTCGTTGAGCAGATGTCGGAGGCCCGCAGCTACTGGATCGCAACCAATCGCGCGGATGGGCCGCCTCACGTAGTCCCGGTCTGGGGGTTGTGGCTGAATGACCAGTTCCACTTCTTCTCGGACCCCGACTCCCTGAAGGATCGGAACATACGGCGTGATCCCCGGACAGTCGTGCATCTGGAGAGCGGTGACCACGTCGTAATCCTCGAGGGACAGATGCTGTTTCATCGAGCCACTGCCGAGATCGTCAGCGCATATGAATCCAAGTACGGCATTTCTTTCGGAGGCGAACTCGAAGAAGTGTACACTCTGGAAATGTCCAAGGTGATCGCCTGGACCGAAAGCGACTTTCCCAAGACTGCCACACGCTGGCAGTTTTGACGTTCCGGCGTTCACAACCTGAATAGCTCGCAGATGACGACCTACGAAAACCTCACCATAACCGACGGCGACGCCTTCTACGCCATGCTCGATGACGTTGCCGAATTCAAAGAGTGCAACTTCGACGGCGCGGACTTTCGGAACATCGAGACCGACTCGCTCCTGGTGGACAACTGTACTCTTATCCGGGCGGACCTCACGAACCTCATCTGCCCTGGGATGCGTCTGACCAACTCCGTGGCCGAGAGCGCAATACTGGAGCGCATCGAGGCTCACGAAGCCGAGATAACAGGAAGCAACCTGACGTCGGCCAGGCTCAGAGGTGCGCAGTTGAACCTGTCCAGGATCACCGACTCGGACCTTTCGGGCGCCGACATGTTCGAAGCCAACCTCTTCGGAGTCGACCTGACTGGGTCACGACTGAGGGGCGTGGACCTGGCCAGCGCGAGGCTGGACGGCGTCAAGATCGAGCGCACCGACTTCAGCCTGGCGTCCCTGCGAGGCCACAGCTTCAAGGGTCAGAAGCTTGAGTCGATCAACTTCACAGAGGCCGATCTGGGTGGTTGCGACTTCACCGATGCCGTATTCGTAGACTGTCATCTCACGGGCGTGTTCGTCGACGATCAAACGAAGTTCGACGGTGCTGACCTCAGAGGCGCCGTGATATCAGGTTCCCACCTCGTACGCGCCAGGCTGAACGGCGCGATCATGCTGCCCGCTCAGGTCAACACCCTGGTCTTCGACGGATTTGGAATAGTCGTCTTCGACGAGTCCTAATCCTGCAACCGTCATTCCGGCGAAAGCCGGAATCCACCCGTCGCGGCGGGCCGCACGGCAATCCCGTGATTCTCGAAGCTTCTGGTCATACCTGGTGCACTTTGACGAGTCCTAATCCTGCAACCGTCATTCCGGCGTAGGCCGGAATCCACCCGTCGCGGCGGGCCGCACGACAATCCAGTGATTCTCGAAGCTTCTGGTCATGCCTGGTGCACTTCGACGAGTCCTAGTAGTAGACGAAGCTCCCAGCTCCTCCGGTCGCAACGATAAGCTCGCCTGAGATAGCCCACGCCTTGTCAGAAGCTAGGAAGGTGGTCACGTAGGCGACCTCGTCTGCGTCCACCATTCTTCCGATAGCGTTGCTTCCCGGGGATCCAGTAGCGAAATCTCTCTGCTCCACTTCCTCGGCCGTGATGCCAAGCTCCTTGGCACGCGCCTCCAACATGCCCGGAGTTCGCTCCGTGCGCGTCGTTCCAGGATGGATGCAGTTGACCGTAATGCCAAACGGCCCAAGCTGAAGTGCAAGCGTCTTGGTCATGTGCACCATGGACGTATTTCGTGCACCGCCGCTCAGGTTGCCAGCCCTCCGTGCGTTAGTGCCGCTGATGTTGATGATCCGGCCCCAGCCCTGCTCCTTGATGTGGGGGCCGCCTTGGCGCAGCGCAACGCGCCGACATACTTGACGTCGAAGTCTCTCAGCAGGTCTTCCTCGTCCACGGTCTCCACCGGCCCAGTCGCCGAGGGCGACCCACCCGGCAGCGACGCGCTGTTTACGAGAATGTGAAGACCACCGAGTTGCGCAGCGGCATCGTTGACCATATTCGTTGACTGCTCAGTGCTGGTCGCGTCGAAGACCAGCGGAATGGCCCGTCTACCCGTCTGGTCTTCTATTTCAGCAGCTGTACGCTCCAGTTGCTCGGCGTTGCGCGCTGCTATCGCCACGTCCGCGCCTTCGCGGGCGAGGTCGAGTGCGATCGCCTTGCCGATGCCCCGGCTGCCGCCGGCCACCAGCGCGAGCTTGTCGGTAAGTCCCATATCCACTTTGGCCGCCTCCTTAAAGGTAGTTTTCTGAACCCAATACTCTCCCATCTCTTGCCCCTGCACAAGGCAGGATTTGCCGCGGGACTCTCTCCCAGAGTAGTAGGCACCCGTATTTGGAGCGTGGGCATCTTGCCCGCAACCGTTCGCCCTGAGCTTGTCGAAGGGAGCCTGTCGAAGTGCGTTCGCCTCTTGAACTGCCCACCAATCCGGAACAGGTCCCTGGCGCGTGACACAGCTCGTCATGCGGCGCCTCGACAGAACTGGCGTTGCCTTCTGCGGGACGGTCAGATCGGAATGTCACGAGGCGACAGTTAACACTTCTGCAACATTAACGCAACAAAAATGTTACATCGGAGAAAAGGTTTGGAAACACCCATAGCCTACGCTCTCTAGTCGAAGGTTATAGGCCCCCGTCTTCATGAGGAGGTAAATAAATTGTTCAACACAGGAGTTTTAGGTTTAACGCCGTTTAAGCTCCGGCTTGTAATGCTGGCGTTGCTGGGGGTGGGGATATTCCTCGGCACGATAGGGACAGCCTATGCACAGGATATGAGCATAGATGACGTCGACTCGAAGGTTGAAAACCTCATCACAGTCGTCGCCGCTGCGCTGGTCTTCTTCATGCAGGCCGGATTCGCGTTCCTTGGAGCGGGGCTGATTCGCTCCAAGAACACCATCAACTATATGACGAAGTCCTTCCTGGACTTCTGTATCGCATCACTTGGATTCTGGGCATTCGGATTCGCCCTGATGATGGGTGGCGGCGCTGCTTCCGGTTTCATCGGCCTCGAGGGCTTCTTCCTCGTAGACTTCGATGACTCGCAGCTGGTGAGCTGGTTCTTCCAGATGGTATTCGCCGGTACTGCCGCAACGATCATCGCGGGAGCGATGGCTGAGCGCACGAAAGTCAACGCCTACTTCGCGTACAGCTTCATCGTGGGAGCAGTCGTCTATCCGATCTACGGCCACTGGGCATGGAGCGACGACGGATGGCTCGCCGCCTTGGGCATGGCCGACTACGCCGGTTCGGCGGTCGTCCACATGATAGGTGGATTCCTTGCGCTGGCCGGCGCGATCATCGTCGGACCCAGGAAGGGCTTCCGAGAGGGCGCCGAGCTGAAGGGACACAACCTCCCGTACGTAGTTATCGGCACGTTCATTCTGTTCTTCGGATGGTTCGGATTCAACGTAAACTCCGGCTCCCTGGGCCTGAACGCGGTCAACACGCTTCTGGCCGGCGCCGCCGGAGCTACCGCGGCCATCTATATCACTATGGTGCGCACGGGCAAGGCCGACATCGAGATGGCATGCAACGGCGCACTGGCGGGACTCGTTGGAATAACGGCCGGCTGTGCATACGTGGACACGTGGGCTTCTGTGGTAATCGGACTGATCGCCGGTGGCCTCATGATCGCGGGCGTCGCGTTCATCAAGAACGTTGTCAAGGCTGACGACCCCGTTGGTGCAGTCGCCGTTCACGGCATCTGCGGAGCCTGGGGCGTGCTGGCAGTGGGCATCTTCGCATCCGGCCACAACGGCGTCGAAGGCCTGATCGCCGGAAACGCCGCTCAGCTCGGTCCGCAGATCGTCGGAATCATCGTTGCCCTGGCCTGGGGTCTCGGCATCGGACTCATCCTATTCAAGGCTATCGACCTCTCCATGGGTCTCAGGGCCTCGGAAGAAGAGGAAGAGAGCGGACTGGACGAGCCCGAGCACGGCGCGACTGCCTACCCGGAACTCGCAAACTAGATACCAGGTTGATCGCCTAAAGACGATTTTATTCCCTTAGTTAGTAGGTCCCGGCCGCTCCAAGGGGGCTTGAGCGGACGGGACCTCTTCTTTTACCACTTTCCTTTCCATATGGAGCGTGACTGCAAGGCCCAACCGTTCGCCCTGAGCTTGTCGAAGGGAGCCTGTCGAAGGACGGTTCGCTGGGCAGATTGACTCCCGGTCGGAGCGCTGATTGTCCATGCCAGGGACTTTGTGACATGTAACACAAAGTTAACATCTGCGAAACATCATCGAAACATGGCGCTGGAATAATGTGAGCGTCGAACAAACAAGGGGCCGGGAAAACACCGGCAGCCCGAAGACCAGCAACCAGGAGCAAGAACAAGAAAATGGGTGTCGAAGCAATACTCGGCGGCGTAGCTTTCGTAGGTCTGTTTGGACTCTGGGTCGTCCTTCCCAGCAAGCTGCGCAAGAACAGAGAGTAACGTTTAACGCGGATCGCCGATGGGGTGGGCGAACCCTACTATTCGGCGGAATCGTCACACCAAAACCCCCTTTGCTAGAATGGTGCCTGACCGATTGCCGGTCGGGCACTTTTAATTTGTGAGGAATGTTCACAGGCGCCAAGAAAGCCCCTTTTAGACTGGCTGCTGTGATGACGAGAGAAGCTAAGGAGAGGAAAGATGACACCAGAAGAAGTCATTAGATTCATTCAAGACGAGGGAGTTGAGATCATCGATCTCAAGTTCACCGATCTGCCGGGCACCTTGCAGCACGTAGGCGTACCGCCCAGCGAGATCACTGAGGACCTCTTTGCAAGCGGCACCGGCTTTGACGGTTCCAGCATCCGGGGTTTCCAGACCATCGACGAGAGCGACATGCTAATCGTCCCGGACGCCAGCACCGCAAACCTGGACCCTGTCTACGGCATCAAGACGCTCAGCCTGCTCTGCAACATCCGCGACCCTTTGACGGGCAGTGACTACTCCCGCGACCCCAGGAACATCGCCCAGAAGGCTGAGGCACACCTCGGCACCACCGGCATCGGCGACACAAGCTACTGGGGCCCTGAAGCCGAGTTCTTCATCTTCGACTCCGCCACCTTTGGCCAGGACGCCAACTCGTCCCACCACAGGGTGGACTCGGACGAGGGCATCTGGAACGCCGGCAATGAGTACATGCTGGACGGAGTTACCCGCAGCAATGGCTACAGGCCGCGTCACAAGGGCGGCTACTTCCCCGCACCTCCCGTTGACTCTCAGAGCGACATCCGCTCCGAGATGATCATTGAAATGCAGAAGTGGGGCATGAAGATCGAGAAGCAGCACCACGAGGTCGCCACCGCCGGACAGGGCGAGATCGACATCGTGTATGACACGCTCGTAAAGACTGCCGACAACATCATGATCTACAAGTACCTGGTCAAGAACATCGCCCACAAGAGCCGCTGTTCGACGACAACGGCACCGGCATGCACACCCACCAGAGCATCTGGAAAGACGGCACCAACATCTTCTACGGCGACGGCTACGCCAACATGAGCGACACGATGAAGTTCTACATCGGCGGCATTCTCCAGCACGCTCCGGCGCTCTTGGCGTTTGCGGCACCGACCACAAACTCGTATCGCAGGCTGGTGCCGGGCTTCGAGGCTCCGGTGAACCTGGCATACTCGTCCCGCAACCGCAGCGCGTGCTGCCGCATCCCGGCATACTTCGATACGCCGCCTGCAAAGCGCGTAGAGTTCCGCTGCCCGGACCCGACGGCCAACCCGTATCTCGCCTTCAGCGCTATGCTGCTGGCCGGACTGGACGGCATCAACAACCAGATCGACCCAGGCGACCCGATGGACGTGGACCTCTACGACCTGTCGCCCGAAGAGGCTGCCAACGTGCAGCAGGTCCCCGGTAGTCTTGAAGAGTCGCTGAACGCGCTCGAGGAAGACTACGAGTTCCTGCTCGCAGGCGACGTCTTCACGTCCGACCTGATCGAGACCTGGCTGGACTACAAGCGCACAGAGGAAGTGGACGCCATTCGCCTGCGCCCGCACCCATACGAGTTCTTCCTCTACTACGACGCCTAGGCCAGTCCCGTTCAAAAGCGAGCAAACTAAGGGGCGATCCACAACGGGTCGCCCCTTTAGCATCTACGTCGCCTCATGGGGCCTGATATTCGGTTGAACGGGTACCTGTCTGGTAAGCGGGGCGACCTCAGACCTCGGGTCTTGGCAGGGTATGGGGAACACCCGCTCGAAGATTGACACAACTTTCACAAAGTGCTACATTTTGCTATGATTTCCCTCGGTGCGGACGTGTGTCCAGTGTCTAATGTATCCCCCTCCACACGAGGGCTCAATCTGCGATTTTCCGAAGGGTGCTCCCCGCTCCGATACCATTATTTCAGGTCTTTCCTGTGGTAGACCGCGACCTCGCAATTGAATACGCCCTCAAAGAGGCCAGGGACAACGATGTTAAGTTCATCCGCCTCTGGTTTACCGACATTCTGGGAAACCTGAAAGGGTTCGCCATTACTGTCGAAGAGCTCGAATCCGCCCTGACGAGGGGCATGGGATTCGACGGCTCTGCTGTCGAGGGATTCGCCCGCCACGAGGAGAAAGACCTCTACGCGTTGCCCGATCCCAACACCTTCGCGATATTGCCCTGGCGTCCCCGTGAAAACGCGGTCGCCCGTGTGTTCTGCGACATCGTTACGCCGGATGAGACGCCTTTCGAGGGCGACCCCAGGTTCGTGTTGAGGCGTAACATCGAGCGGGCCGCAAGGGTGGGATACACCTACTACGTGGGCCCGGAGATCGAGTACTTCTACTTCAACAACGATTCTGATCCCTCGCCCATGGACAGGGGCGGCTACTTCGACCAGGGATCGACCGACCTCGGCACAGACATGCGCCGTGAGACGGTGCTCATGCTCGAAGAGCTCGGCATACCCGTCGAGGCCAGCCACCACGAGGTGGCCCCCAGCCAGCATGAAATTGACCTTCGCCACACAGACGCGCTGACGATGGCTGATACGGTCATGACGTACAAGCTGGTAGTCAAGGAAATCGCGCAGCGTCACGACTGCTACGCGACCTTTATGCCCAAGCCGATCGCCTCCGTCAATGGAAGCGGCATGCATATCCACCAGTCTCTCTTCGAAGGGGGACGCAACGCGTTCTACGACGCCGAGGACCCCGACCGTCTCTCAGCCGTCGGCAGGCACTTCATCGCCGGGCTGCTGAAGCACGCCCGCGAGATTACCGCCGTCACCAACCAGTGGGTTAACTCGTACAAGAGACTTGTTCCCAACTTCGAGGCTCCGGTCCACGTTACCTGGGCTACTGTCAACAGGGCAGACCTGATTCGCGTGCCCAGCTTCAAGCAGGGCCGAGAGGAGTCTCGACGCGTGGAGCTTCGCTCTCCTGACCCCGCCTGCAATCCTTATCTGGCATTCAGCGTCATGCTCGCTGCCGGCCTCGAGGGAATCGAAAAGCAGTATGAACTGCCGGATCCTACGGTTGCCAACGTTTTCGGCATGAGCGATGCAGAACGGCAGGCTCACGGAATCGAGTCGCTCCCATCCAACCTTCTGGAAGCGCTAAGGATTACTGAAGAGAGCGAGCTTGTACGCAGCGCGCTCGGAGACTCGGTGTTCGATAGCTTCGTGGAAAACAAGAAGATCGACTGGGATCGATACAGATCTCAGGTGACAGACTACGAAATAGCCCGATACTTGCCGGCCCTGTAGCACTCTGCACAGCAAGGTCGGCCTCCGGTGAAGGCTCAGCCGGACCACCCGCACATGCCCTACATCAGAACTACCAGGTAGATTGAGATGAGCAGCTATAACAAGGACTACACGCCCCAGCTTTCGACTGACGGACTGTACAGTCCGGCGTTTGAGCACGAAGCCTGCGGAGTCGGGCTCGTCGCCAATGTAAAGGGCCGAAAGTCACATAGCGTCATCGAGCAGGGCCTTGAGGTCCTGATAAACCTTGGCCACAGGGGCGCCTCGGGAGCCGACGCGGCGACCGGCGACGGCGCAGGCATTATGGTCCAGATGCCGCATGAATTCATCGTGTCGGTATTCGGCAAAGTAGGAATCGCAGTGCCCGAACAGAGCGACTACGGCGTCGGCATGACCTTCCTCCCTCGCGATCCCGACGAGCGGGTACACTGCGAGGCAGCCGTCGAGCGCATCGTTGCAGAAGAGGGGCAGAGGTTCCTGGGTTGGCGCGACGTTCCTGTTTCGCCGGACAACATAGGTACTCTGTCTGCGCGTGTGATGCCGACCATTCGGCAGTTCCTGGTAGGGCGCGGCGAAGTGACCGGGGCAGGGCGAGACTTCGACCTGCGCCTGCTGGTCATCCGCAAACAGGCTGAGAAAGCTATCCTCGGAGACGACCTCTCCGCAAAGAGTGACTTCTACATCTGCAGTCTGTCTTCGAAGACCGTCGTGTACAAGGGCCTGATTATGGCCCACCAGCTCAGTGACTTTTACCATGATCTCAATGACGAAGAGATGGTAACTGCCTTCGCGCTCGTGCACTCACGCTTTTCAACCAACACTCTGGGCGCGTGGAGACTCGCCCATCCGTACAGGTTCATCATCCACAACGGCGAGATCAACACTCTCCAGGGCAACATCAACTGGATGACCGCCAGGGAGAAGAAATTCAAGTCCGATATTCTCGGCGGTGACATCGCCAAGATCACGCCGGTTGTCACGCCGTTGCAGAGCGACACAGCCACACTCGACAACGCACTTGACACACTGCTCGCGTCAGGTCGCTCCCTGGATCACTCTATGATGATGCTCATCCCGGAGGCGTGGGGCGATCAGATCCCGATGGACCAGTCCAAGAAGGACTTCTACGAGTACCACTCGTCCATGATGGAGCCGTGGGATGGTCCTGCGCTGATCATCGCCTCAGACGGTGAGAAGATCTGCGCTGTACTCGACCGGAACGGTCTCCGCCCGTGTCGCTACCTGGTCACCACAGACGATATCCTGGTTATGGCCTCCGAAACTGGCGTGCTCGACGTGCCCGTAGAGAAAGTCCTCTACAAAGAGCGTATCTACCCCGGCCGCATGTTCATGCTCGACACCGTGCGCGGCGAGATCGTGCAGGACTCCGAGCTCAAATCTGCCCTCTCGTCGCGGCGGCAATACGGCCAATGGCTCGAAGACAACATGGTTCAGCTTGAAGAACTGCCGGAACCAGCCAGTGTCCACGGTACGGACTTCGAAACTCTGGAAAGCAGGCAGGCAGCCTTCGGCTACACTCTTGAAGACCTCCGCATAATCCTGGAGCCCATGGCCCTCACCGGAGCAGACCCTGTTGGCTCAATGGGCACGGACGTCCCTCTGGCAGTTATGTCAGAGCAGTCCCCAGTGCTGTTCCACTACTTCAGGCAGCGCTTCGCCCAGGTCTCGAATCCGCCGTTGGACTCGATTCGCGAGGAGTTGGTCACTTCGACCCGCGCCATGATCGGGCGCGAGCGTAACCTGTTCGACGAGTCGCCTGAACACTGCCGTCAGCTCACCATCAGAGAACCGTTTATCACTAACTCGGACCTCGAGAAGATCCGTGAGATCGACGTCAACGGCATTCGCTCCAAGACGCTGCCGATGCTTTTCGATCCCGAAGAGCGCGGCGGACTCAAGCGCGCCATGGACAGTCTGTGCCGCGAGGCGTCGCAGGCCATCGAGGAAGGCTACTCGATTCTAATTCTCTCGGACCGCGGCGTGGACTCAGATCATGCGCCCATTCCAAGCCTGCTGGCAACCGCCGGTGTTCACCACCACCTGATTCGAGAGGGCTCTCGCACACGCTGCGGCCTTGTCGTCGAATCGGGAGAGCCGCGCGACATCGCGCATCTCGCCCTGCTGGTGGGCTACGGCGCCGGTGCGGTCAATCCGTACATGGTCTTCGAGTCTATGGAGAGCATGATCCGCGAGGAATACTTCCTTACCGATATCGACTACAAGACCGCGGAGTATAACTTCATCAAAGGCGCCCATAAAGGCGTCGTGAAGATCATGGCCAAGATGGGCATCTCCACGATTCAGAGCTACCGGGGCGCCCAGATATTCGAGGCCGTCGGACTGGACGAAGAATTCATCGACGAGTACTTCGCATGGACACCCTCCCGGATCGGCGGGATCGGCATTGAGGAGATCGAAGAAGAGTCGAGAGCAAGACACTCCTTCGCCTACGTTAATCTCGTAACGCCGGGTAGTATGCAACTGGACGCCGGAGGCTTCTACCAGTGGAGACGCGATGGCGAGTACCACATGTGGAACCCCACCACCATCGCGAAGCTCCAGTACGCCACTAAGTCCAACAGTTGGGCAACATACAAGGAATTCGCAAACTGGGCCAACGACTACTCCCAGCAGATGTGCACCATTCGCGGCCTGCTCGACTTCAAGTTCGCAGATGAGCCGGTCTCACTGGATGAGGTCGAGTCCGCCAGCGAGATCGTCAAGCGGTTCGCCACTGGGGCTATATCGCTGGGTTCGATAAGCAGGGAAGCACACGAAGCGCTCGCGATTGCCATGAACCGCATCGACGCCCGCTCCAACACTGGCGAGGGCGGCGAGGACTGGCATCGCTACAAGCCCGATCCCAACGGCGACATGCGCAACAGCGCAATCAAGCAGGTGGCATCCGGCCGCTTTGGTGTGACGATAAACTATCTTGCCAATGCGACGGACCTGCAGATCAAGATGGCACAGGGTGCGAAGCCCGGCGAGGGTGGACAGCTCCCCGGCCATAAGGTGGACGAGTATATCGGCTGGGTCCGCAACTCGACGCCCGGAGTCGAGCTGATCTCACCTCCGCCTCATCACGACATCTACTCCATCGAGGACCTCGGACAGCTCATCCATGACCTGAAGAACTCGAACCCGAAGTCTAGGATTCACGTTAAGCTGGTCGCGGAGGCCGGAGTCGGCACGATCGCAGCAGGCGTATCAAAGGGCCACGGCGACGTGGTGCTGATCAGCGGCGACAGCGGCGGTACCGGCGCATCGCCGGAGGCATCCATCAAGTACGCTGGCCTGCCATGGGAGCTCGGTGTCGCTGAGACTCAGCAGGTGCTCGTCGAGAATGACCTGCGCGGCCGGATAATCGTCCAAACCGATGGGCAGATCAAGACAGGTCGAGATGTGGCCATTGCCTGCCTGCTCGGCGCCGAGGAATTTGGCATGGCGACGGCCCCGCTGATCGCGATGGGCTGCATCATGCTCAGAAAGTGCCACCTCAATACCTGCTCTGTGGGTATCGCCACGCAGGACCCTGAGCTTCGCAAGAGGTTCGCGGGTCAGCCCGAACACGTAATCAACTACTTCTTCTTCGTTGCCGAGGAACTCAGGCAGATCATGGCCGAGATGGGCTTCCGCACCATCAACGAGATGGTCGGCAGGATGGACCGCCTCGACACGCGGGAGGCCATCGAGCACTGGAAGGCAAAGGGACTCGACTTCTCGCGCCTTCTGAAGATGCCGGACGTCCCGGACGACATCGCAACCTACTGCTGCGAGGCCCAGGACCACGGACTCGACAAAGCCCTCGACAACAGGCTCATCGAACTGTGTCACGACGCGATCGAGTCGGGTACTCCAATCGAACTTGAACTGCCCATCTCCAACGCAAACAGGACCGTTGGCACGACGCTCAGCTACGAGATTGCAGTCAGGTACGGCGAGGACGGTCTTCCTGAGGACACAATCACCATAGGATTCAAGGGCTCGGTTGGCCAGAGCTTCGCCGCATTCCTTGCCAAGGGAGTGACCTTCCACGTCGAAGGCGATGCGAACGACTACTTCAGCAAGGGCCTTTCAGGCGGGCGAGTGACAATCAGACCGCCCGAGCAGGCCCAGTTTGTCCCTGAGGAGAACATCCTCATCGGCAACGTAGCCCTGTACGGCGCGACTAGCGGACAGGCATTCATCCGCGGTGTTGCTGGCGAACGGTTTGCAGTACGCAATTCGGGCGCTGAGGCCGTGGTTGAAGGAGTCGGAGACCACGGGTGTGAGTACATGACGCGCGGGCGCATCGTGGTACTCGGACCGACGGGCCGCAACTTCGCCGCTGGCATGAGCGGAGGCGAAGCCTATGTCCTCGATGAGCATGGTAGCTTCGGCGACCTCTGCAACACCGAGATGGTCCTGCTGGAGGACCTTGAAGAGAGCGCCGACATCGCAGCGGTCAGAAGGCAGATCGAAGACCACCTCGCCTACACCGGCAGCGCCAATGCCCAGCGCGTTCTGGACAACTGGGACGAGATGCTTCCGAGCTTCGTCAAGGTGATGCCGATAGACTACAAGCGAGTCCTTGCCGAGCGCGCCGCGAAAGACCAGGCAACTGCCGTACCTGCTGGCGATTAGGCCTCCCCGAAAAATAGACAGACGGCAGCCATCGGCCGCGGTCGACCATTAGGAAAAAACGGCGAATGGGAAAACCGACAGGATTCATGGAGTGGGCGCGCAGCACGCCGCCCACGCAGGACCCTTCAGAACGGACTCAGCACTGGCTCGAGTTCTATAACGAGTGGTCTGAAAAGGAAGCCCGTGAGCAGGGCGGTCGGTGCATGAACTGCTCGGTGCCGTTCTGCATGGGCGGGTGCCCGCTGGGCAACATCATCCCTGACTTCAACGACCTCGTGTACCGAGGCAAGTGGCGCGAGGCCCTTCATGAGCTTCACTCCACCAACAACTTCCCGGAATTCACCGGACGCATCTGCCCGGCTCCATGCGAAGGCTCGTGTGTCCTCAACATCAACAATGACCCTGTAACCATCGAGTACATAGAGAAGGCGATTGCCGACCGGGGCTGGAACGAGGGATGGATAGTCCCCGAGCCGCCGGAGACTCGCACCGGCAAGAGCGTTGCGGTGATTGGGTCCGGGCCTGCGGGTATGGCTGCCGCGATGCAGCTCAACCGCGTCGGACATACAGTCACCGTATTCGAGCGTAACGAATACGTCGGCGGACTGCTGCGACTCGGCATCCCCGAGTTCAAGCTGGAAAAGAGAGTCGTCCAGCGCCGTGTCGATCAGATGGCGGCAGAGGGAGTCACGTTCAGGACTGGCGTCTACGTCGGACAGGACGTACCCGCCGCTGATCTTCGCTCCGACTTCGACGCAATCTGTCTGACCGGAGGCTCTACGATTGCGCGCGACCTCCCGATACCGGGTCGCGAGCTCGATGGTGTCCACCTTGCCATGGAGTACCTCACTCAGCAGAACCGCATCAACGAGGGTCAGACCGTCGGTTCGGACGAACGGATACTCGCCGAGGGCAAGCGTGTGCTTGTACTAGGAGGCGGTGATACGGGATCAGACTGCGTCGGCACCGCTCACAGGCAGGGCGCCGAGGTCGTGTACCAGTTCGAGCTGCTGCCCGAGCCTCCGATGGTCCGTCGAGACGATAATCCCTGGCCGCAGTGGCCGGCGATACTCAGGACCTCGTCTTCACACGAGGAGGGCGCAGTCCGCGATTACAACATCCTCACCAGGAGCTTCTCAGGCTCAAACGGTACGGTCCAGAAGATGCACGCAGTCCGACTGGACTGGGGGCCGCCTGACCATACAGGTCGACCCGCCATGATTGAGGTTGAAGGCTCTGAGTTCGAACTCGACGTCGACCTGGTCTTGCTCGCCCTCGGTTTCGTTCATCCCGAAAAGGCAGGGATGCTCGAGCAACTCGGAGTCGATGTTGATGGCCGTGGCAACGTCGTTACCGATGCCGACAAGATGACGACGGTCCCAGGCGTTTTCGCCGCCGGTGACATGGCCCGAGGCCAGTCGCTGGTCGTGTGGGCGCTCGCCGAAGGTAGAGAGGCCGCCCGCGGCATCGACCAGTACCTCATGGGCTCCACTAACCTGCCCAACTCCGTAAACACCGTCCCAACCATGTAATGACTGCGACCGTGGTTCGCGGTCGACATTACTTCTCTGCTACGTGCGATCGTAGGCAACCCCCAGCTCGTCTGCCAGTCTCATTAGACGTCTGTCTATAGTCCACAGCATTGCTGGAGGTGTCATGACCACAGATGTCAGCAAGTGGACGTCGATGTATCCGATACCTCTGCCCATCAACCGGTGATTCTCGATGAAGAAGAGCACTTCGTCGTCGGTCGCGACCGTAACGCTGGGCATTGTTCTGAGGAGACTGAACACCTCGGTGCGATTACTCAGGTTGCCGCAGGCCAATTCACCTATCACCATCGGATGAATTAACACCTGGCCCTCGCCTAGCAAGAGGGCCAGATGGTGGTCTCTGGTCCTGAGGTGATCGATCCAGACTGAAGTGTCGGCCAGAATCAAGCTGGCTCGCTCCGACGTCGGGGCACGTATTCCAAGTGAGGTTGAGTGCCGCCTAGCCTGGCAAGTCTGCGAGCGCTCTCACGCTCGACCAGGGCGCGGAGACTCTCGCGCACCAACGCGGTCGTGCCTTCAATCCCGGTCAGCCTTCTGGCGCTCTCCAGCAGCTCATCGTCGATGTTGATCGTAGTCCTCACAGTCGGCCTCCGTCGCTTAACCCAAGTACATCATATTATACATCAATTGATGTTAATATTAATGCTTATTGAAGACTGAATGGACCCCCTGTTCCCTACCCATCCTTGACACTCAAAACCGCCAAACCCTACCATTAACGACGCCAATTTAGCCGAGGTAGCTCAGTTGGTAGAGCACAGCACTGAAAATGCTGGTGTCGTCAGTTCGATTCTGACCCTCGGCACCACTATCGGGAGTAGCTCAGTGGTAGAGCACTTCCTTGCCAAGGAAGGGGTCGGGGGTTCGAATCCCCTCTCCCGCTCCAGACTTCACTAACCTTCGGCGCCTTCAATGCCCGGAGGAGCTTTTGCCCAAATGAAACAGCCCTCTCCTGCCACTGGAGAGGGCTGAGTTCTTTCTGGTTAGCTGCGCGCCGTATATGCAGCGGCAGGGATTCCCGAAGCTACTCCGCCGTTACTTGAGCGCTGCGACTATTTCCAGGGTGTTGTGGCGCATGAGCTCTAGGTACGTGTCGGCATCGCCACCCGAGGCGCTGAGAGAGCCAGTGTACAGGCCGTTGATGATCGACGCGCCTGCTTCATCGGCGATTCGCGCTGCCAGCGTATCGGACACGATGGTCTCAGTGAACACGGCTGGCGCGCCGGCCTCCTCGATTTCGTGTATCAGTTCTGCCATCTCCTGAGCTGAAGGCTCAGTCTCCGTGGTCCCGCCAGGGAAGACGGCCCCGACGACCTCAAATCCGTACGCGACTGCGAAGTACTGGAAGCTGTCGTGACTGGTGACCAGCAGACGCCTGTCCTCAGGTATCGCAGCGACCTGCTCCTCGATCCAGTGGTCCAGTTCCTCGAGTTCCTCACCGTACGCCGCGGCGTTGGAGAGATAGGTGTCGCTGCCGTCCTGGCGGCGATTTCGTTCACAGCACGCTCTACACGATGCGGATCGAACCAGAAGTGAGGATCGAGTGGGCCGTGGTCGTGTCCCTCTTCAGGGTGATCGTCATCCTCGATGCCAGGCAGCCCAAGGAAAGCTATTCGGCTTGGGGACCCATCGACTTCCCATTCGCGCTCAGTCTCCAATTCTTCCAGGCTGTACTCGATCACGTGACCACTGGCCGGATCTGCCAGGTAGAGCAATTCCCCTACAACTACGAACGACGGTGAGGCGCCGCCCGGCTCTATGGGATCCACGAGAGGCTCGTGGGAAACGTCCTCCACCTCGCCTGTCTCTGCTTCGATAACATTGAGCAATCCGTCATAAGTGAGCACGAAGAACTCGTGACCGTCGGCGCCAAATGCTGAGGCAGCGCTCTGCTTACCGTTTTCTGGTGTAATCACCTGTACCATCGAGCGACCCTCGGGGTCGATCATCCAGATTCCGTCGTTTACGAAACCATCCTCGCCTCTGTATGACGCGCTTCCGAAGAAGTGCGGTGAGGCCTCATGCCCCCAGATTGAGCCTATGCGAGATTCCTCGCGCATCTCAGCGAACTCGCCGTCGTGGTACTCGATGAACAGCACCCCGCCAACGCATCCAAATGCTGCCCCGTCGTGGTTGTGCGCTTCGCCATGCATACCCGGGCACGAGTTTGAGGCGTCTCCATACAGGACGTTTCGATCCAGGTCGACAACCTCGACTCCAACAGGCAGAGTGCTTTCGGTCTTGTCAGGGTAGTCGGGATTGACAACTGTTATCGCGAAGATGTCGCTACCCATGGGCACCGCCGCTCCATGCTGTGGTCCCGACTCCAAGTATTCAATATTGTACTCGTTCCCGAACTCTTCCATTTCGTGCTCTTCGAACAGCGACACACGTCCAGTACCGTCGTTGAAGATGGCCGTCCAGCCATATCCGTTCGCGAAGTGGATCGGTCGCTCGTCTCTGGACTCCAGGGAGAGCATTGTAATTTCGTCGGTCACCAGGTCCTCATGGTCGCCGTGGGGCTCGAGATAGATACCGCCGTCGAACACGTGCACCCTGTCGTCGTTGTCACCCTCGCCACGCGCGAGCGCGAAGCCAAAACGGTGACCTGGGCTGGCATAGAGTCCACCGACAGGCGCAGCGATGGCGA
>JAGWBK010000022.1:0-22168 GCA_021295915.1 Dehalococcoidia bacterium | reverse complement strand
TCAGTTCATGTAGCCAGCTGGATTCCAGTCCCAGGCCGATCGTTAGAATCAGGTCTGCGTCTGCAACCCGAGCGGTATCTCGGGCTCCGGGTTGGAATGAGTGCGGGTCCGCATTTGGCGGCAACAGCGAGAATGCGTCCACGCGCTCGCCTCCAACACGCCTCACCCAGTCAGCCACTATGTTGCTGGTGGTGACTACTTCGATTGGCTCCATTGCGGGTGGACTGACCACCGCTGCAGGTGCCGAGGTCGGAGCAGGCGCAGGAGCCTGTGGGGCAGCCGGCGCTGTGGTTGGGGCAGGAGCAGGGGCCTGCTGTGCCGCCGGCGCTGTGGTTGGAGAAGCCGGAGCCTGCTGCGCTGATGGAGCCATAGTTGGAGGAGATGGACTGGCAGCAGACTCCGGCGGGGAAGTGTCATCACTACAAGCGACGATGAGCCCTAGTGCGGCTATCGTGCTGATAATAAGTATCAGTTTGTGGAATGAAGTTTTCATTTCAATCATATCTCCGTGAACTCCTCCCTCCATGGAGCTTGAGGTCTTACTTTTTTGAGAGAAACAGTCTCAATAGAGATTACTTCTTACCATACATACTATGACTCTAGTTGATACCTTAAGTCAATAAGGCTGTCGATAATAGAATATAAGACAAGCGAGACGCTGTGTCAATAGCCCGCAGTGGGTTATGTGGGTAGTCGAGCCTGTGATCAGTGCGACTAACTATCATGAAATTTCAGTGAACACACTCGCATTTGGCTTTTTCCACTGGAATTGGAAGCCAGCGTGTCCCGATTGCTAAAATCAAAGTTGCCCCCTGCGTTTTCAGCTAGCCGAAGGACCGTTTATGACTACTTCCGACTTCACGCAAGATGCAGCGGTGTTCAACGAGTGGCAGTTTCCGGACGGACGACCCAGGCCACATTACACTCACCTTGCAGAGGTCGCGGAGAAGCTCGGAACAGAGGGGCTTGCAGAGAGGTGGCGGTCCGCGCGTCGTCAGGTTGAGCACGACGCTTTCACCTTTTATCTCGACCCCAAGCAGTTTCGCCTCACGCCCGCGGACTGGATTCCCCGTATCATCCCGAGCCATCACTGGCAGGCAATTGCGGAAGGCGTATCGCAGCGCATCCGGGCGCTGAACAGATTCCTCTTCGATCTCTACAACGACGGCCAGGACATCGTCCCTCCTGACGTCGTGTTTACATCCCAGTACTTCTATCCGGAGGTGCAGGGGTTTAAGCCCAATAAGGACATCTTCGTTCACATATATGGTGTCGACCTGGTTCATATGGGCGACGGCGAATACTACGTGCTGGAGGACAATCTCAGGATTCCGTCCGGCATCTCATACCAGCTCAAGACTGTTGAGATGGTCTCTGAAATCGTTTCTGAGTTCGCGAGCGGATATGACGTGGAGGAGTATCGGATCAGGGAAGCATTCCTGGATATGTTTCACTCCCTGTGCGACAACCCCTCTCCCATGTGCGTGCTGCTAACGGACGGCAAGTATGGCTCAGCCTTCTTCGAGCACCGCTATCTCTCCGAAGTCCTGGGAATCCCTCTCGTGGAGGGTACCGACCTATACGTTGGATACGATGGGCGTGTCTACACCCGGACAATTGACGGCGATGTGCCGGTGGATGTCATCTACCGGCGCGTAGAGGACCTTGAGATATTCGTACCAGGACTGAGGGATGCCTATCTGGACGGGAAAGTCACCCTGGTGAATGGACTGGGGGCAGGCGCCGCTGACGATAAGCTGGTATTCATGTGGGTGCCCGAAATGATCCAGAAGTACCTGGGTGAGACGCCTATACTCAGCCAGGCGCCCAGCTACAGTATGCAGGATCCGGAATCTCGGCGCTTCGTCATGGACAACCTTGACGACCTCGTGGTCAAGGAACGGCAAGGCTACGGCGGGACCGGCGTGTACGTCATGCCGGACCTTGACGCAGACCGCAGGGCCCAGGTAGCCCAGAGAATACTGGAAGACCCGGACGAGTACATCGCCCAGGAGACGCTGGACTTTTCAAAGCACATGGTCTTCAATGACGCGGATGGAGTACTGGAACCCCGGCACATTGACCTTCGCGTGTTCGCAATCCAGGACGGAAATGGTAAGGTGACAGTCTTCCCCGGAGGCCTGACTCGAGTGGCCCTCCCCGGGGGACGGATTACCAACAACTCTTCGGGTGGCCTATGCAAACCGACCTGGGTGGTGAGATAACCCGTCAGTCCCTCACCGTCTCATACATTTACGCGGCTCGATACGGCTACTCCGGTACGGTTCTGCACAACGACAACCAGATCAGGCTGTTTCCGCGAGAGGGTGAGGGTCAGAACCCGCTGAAGGGGGAACTCTGGACGATTCCCTCCGGTGTCGGAGTCGAGTACAGCGACCGGTTCGGCAACCGCGTGCATAGGACCCGCATAGTAGAGCATCATGAGGCGCTCGTGATCGCAACCGCGGGTCAGGTGAGCCTGGCGACCGAAGCGCCGGCCATTGAAGACATGCACATCGATGAGGCAAAAGGACAGCCTGGCGCGCTGGAGTACCTGTTGCCCTCGCCGCTGGTATCCCCCGACACCGTCGCCACACTCACATTCAGAATTGCTTCGGGCTCCGACTCGATGATGCGGGTGGTCCGTGAAGTGACCAACTGGGTCTACACCGAAGTAGAGTACAAGAGGGGCACTACCGACGTTGCAACGACCGCCGATCAGGTGCTCAGCGTCATGAAGGGTGTCTGCCAGGATAAGACCCACTTGGCCCTGGGTATGCTGCGCGCCCTGGACATTCCGTGCCGGTACGTCAGTGGGTTGCTCACTGGTCAGACCGGCGAGACCCACTCCTGGGTCGAGTTCATGCACCCGATGCACGGCTGGATCGGCGCAGACCCCACCAGGGGTGTGATCGCACCGCCGGCTCGCGACTACGTGAAGCTGTCCGTCGGGCGGGACTACACGGACGTGTCTCCAGTCAAGGGCTCCTTCTTGTCGAAGGGAGGGGCAACCGAACACGCAGCAATCGCGTCGGTACGTTTTGAGCAAGTCAGCGCAGACCTTAACGAAGCTCTCCGGATGCTGAACGAAGCTTACGTTGTCAGCACATTTTGACACCAATTGTTCCTGCCGTCATTCCCGCGAACGCGGGAGTCCAGAGGCCGGGACTCAACCCCACTTTCAATACAAGAGAGGAAGAAGAAATGGATCCCAGGACAGTCACCTTGGGAACGGACCGATGGCTGACAGACTCCCGCGTCTACAACCTTGTGTGGCTCGGCCGCTGGATTGAACGTGCGGAGACTGTCGCGCGCGTGCTTAAGTGGGCAGCCGAGCAGGATAGAGGCGACACGAAGACGTCTCCAGGCCTCGATGAGATCGCCCGAATGGCGGCATCCGTTCGGGGCGTAACATTAGAGACTGGCGAGTCCCCGCTGGACGCGCTGCTTTCTGGTGACAGCGGGTCTTCGCTAAGAGGCTGCCTCGCGGCTGCCAGGTACAACGCTACTCACGCTGCACCTGTCGAGGTGATTCAAAACCTCGGCGTCGCCATTAGCATACTGGATGATCTTGGCGGACTGCCTTCCAGCGCCGCTGAAGTGGCGTCACTCATGGCAGACATGCTCACTCAGCTTGATCAGCTTCATCAATCCATCGAAGGGGCATGGTTCCACTCGGAGGCCCTTTCCGAAGAAGAGGTATTCCGCCGGTTCATGCAGCAGTAGCGGCACTCGCTTCACGTACAGGCATAAGAGGTGAGCGTCGAGAAGTTGACACCCGATTGGGCTATAATTACCTTAAAGACGCGACGGCAGGTTGGTCACACTGCCAGCCTATGACCCAACCAACCCTCGAGGAGGATACCGTGGCAGAACAACCAAGCGAAAAAGCTATGCAGCGAATGCGGGTCTTCGTGGAGAAGTTCACGGAGAAGTCCGGCACTTATGTTCATCCTGGAGAGGGCGTCACCGAGGCCGTGATTCTGGGTCTCGCCCAGAACATAGACGACACCGGACGTCCGCTCTGCCCGTGCAGGTTCTACCCGGACAAGCAGGAAGAGGTCAAGCACCGCACCTGGATCTGCGCGTGCGACGACATGCAGATCTACAAGTATTGCCACTGCCTGCTATTTGTCGATGAAGAGGGCCTGCCCATCACCGAGTACCTGCCTGAAGACCACGAGGGCAGGGCGATGTACGGCGAAGTGAAGGACCCACATCCCGACAAGGGCCGAGTGCTCCGACACAAGGCCGAGGAGCGCGAGATCGAACGACGGGAACGCCCGTCCTGAGTCACTTCCTCAGGCCCAATCCATCATTCACCAGGCCCAGTCCGTCATTCCCGCGGAAGCGGGAATCTAAGGGCTGGGGGACATTCAACTGCGGTTCGTCCTCTTCCTCAAGGGAGAGGGCTTAGAAATAGGAGTCCGAATGAGCACAGCAAGCAAAACAGTCACAGTGTATTCCACCTTGGGATGCGGATACACCGATATGCTCAAGGAGCAGCTCAAGCGCGACGGCATCGAGTACGAAGAGGTGAACCTGTCGCTGCACCCGGACCGCTGGCCGGAAGTGCTGCCCCACACCGACGGGCAGCGCATCAGCCCGGTGATGATCGACGGTGACGAGGTTACCGTCGGCTTCAACGGCATCGGCTGCTACGGTTAGAGGCGAGCTGTGGCAAGTACCGCTGTAATCTACACCCATCCCGAGTGCACGATCTGCGTCTCCGTCAAGATGGAGCTAGACGAGCAGGGCAAGACCTACGAAGAGGTCGACCTCGGCGACTACCCAGAACGCTGGCCAGAGGTCGAGGAGTTGACAGGCGGGGAAAAGATCACCCCTGTCTACGTCGAAGACGGTGAAGTCACCATCGGCTACAGAGGAATCGGCTGCACCTTCTACTAGATCATGAAGATGTAGGGACGGTCCGTAGCTAGTGGAGATGTAGAGGAGGTTCGCGAACCGCCCTTGCTACCCCCCAATCGTTCGCCCTGAGCTTGTCGAAGGGTGGCCGGCAGACGGTTTGTCAGCCCGGATGGCCGCACGCGTTCGTCACCGGATCAAGTCCGGCGCAGGCTCTGAGCCTGTCGAAGGGTGGCCTGTAGACGGCTTGTCAACCCGGAAGGCCACATCCGTTCGTCCTGAGCTTGTCGAAGGACGGTTTGCAGACGGTTCGCTGCGCGCACGCTCGGGTAGCTCCTCCTACAGCAGCCGTCCGATCGGCGCTATACACTCCGGCACGTCGTTGGCCGCCGAGTTGACGATCCTGGAGACCTCATAGGCCGTCATCAGGTCCGACGGATACGGCGCAAGCAGGTCCGACAGCACCGACGTATCGTCCAAATCTGGGTCCAACCAGACGGACTCTGTGTCAGGGTCGAGAATCACAGGCATCCTGTCGTGGATCTCTGACACCAGTTCGTTGGCTGACGTCGTGACAATCGTGCATGACAGCATCCAGCTATCGTCGGGACGCTTCCACGCCTCCCAGAGACCCGCGAAGGCGAACGGCTCTTCAGACTCCAGCATGATTCGTATCGGAGTGCGGGTCTTCCCGTTGCGCTTCCACTCGTAGAAGCTGTCCGCAACGATCAGGCACCTGCGACGTTTGTAAGCAGCCCTGAAACTGGGCCTTTCGGATAGCGTCTCGGCCCGTGCGTTAATCATGCGGCTGTCGATCTTCGGGTCCTTCGCCCACGAGGGCACCAGCCCCCAGCGCATCATTTCCGCGCGGTTGCCGTCGCCGTCGTTCCTGATCGCGAGAATCTCTTGCGTCGGAGCGATGTTGTACCTGGGGTAGGGCGACTCTCCAAATTCAGAATAGCGCTCTGAAATTTGCCTGAGATCAGCTTCAGGCAGGTCGAACCTCTGCTCGACTCCATACCAATCGACTAGCACAAATCGTCCGCACATCTAGCAAAGCCCCTAGTTCCTTCACGCGCCAGGTCTTCCCTGGGCACTCAGCCACTTCAGCCGCTGTTCCCTGCGAACACGCTGATCGGGAGGCTTGAACCTGGCGTGGAAATCCTGCCGGTATGACTCGAACGTTCCCGAGACAATCGCCACGCGCATCTCCTCCATCAGTCTGAGGATGAAACGCAGATTGTGGATCGTCGCCAGGCGAAATCCCAGCAGTTCTTTTGACTTGAACAGGTGGCGCACATAGGCTGCCGAGAACGTCTCACAGGTATAGCAGTCGCATCCGGGTTCTAGCGCCTCGTCTCGGGCTCGATGGGGAGCCGCGTAGATGTTGATCCGTCCTTCCCGTGAGAAGAGGGCACCGTTGCGCGCGATCCGAGTGGGCAGCACGCAGTCAAACATGTCGATGCCTTGAGCGACGCTCTCAACAAGATCTTCAGGTGAGCCAACCCCCATCAGATATCTTGGAGCATCGGTGGGAAGCAGCGAGGTGGTGAGCTTCGTCATCCCGTACATCTCGGACTTGGTCTCCCCCACGCTGAGCCCCCCGATCGCGTATCCAGCAAAGTCCAGCGAGACTATTTCACTCGCGGAGCGTTCCCGCAGGTCCTCGAACATCCCACCCTGGACTATGCCGAACAGGAGCTGGTCTTCACGAACATGGGCCTGCCGGCAGCGGGACTCCCATTCCGTAGTACGTTCTAGTGCCTTTTCAACCGTATCTCTGTCGGCGTCAGCAGGGACGCACATGTCAAGAGGCATGATGATGTCCGACCCGATCTGCTCCTGCGCCCTGACGGTCGACTCAGGGGTGAACTTGTACGGCGAGCCGTCTATGTGTGACTTGAAGAGAATCCCGTCGTCTTCGATCTTGCGCAGGTGTTCCAGGCTGAATCCCTGGAAACCGCCGCTATCCGTAAGGATCGGGCCGTCCCACCGCATGAATGTGTGCAGCCCACCCAGTTCTTCGAGAAGATCGACCCCCGGCCTCAGGCAGAGGTGGTACGTGTTTCCGAGAACGATGTTGGCGCCCACAGCCCGAAGGTCAGGGGGATCGACAGCCTTGACGGATCCCTGCGTCGCCACCGGCATGAAGAGCGGAGTTGGCACATCTCCGTGCGCAGTGTGAAGCACTCCCGCACGAGCGGCCCCGGAGGTGGCATCGAGCCGAAGAACGGGTCTGGGATACGTTCGTGCCACTGTCAGGTTAGCCTCAAATGAATCTTCGCGTACCTCTGTATGTGCAGCTTTAAACTGCCCTTACACGAATGGCCAGGGGATGTTGTAGTTGGGGTCGAGTCTTGGAATCACAGGATCGCTGAGCATGAACCGAAGCCTCTTCGTGAGCGCCTTCAGTTCCGGTCCGCTGAGCGTTTCCCTGAGTTCTGAAGTGTCCTCCGAGCGTGTATCCAGCTTGCGGTGAAGCCGGCCCAGGTCGGCCACCAGCTCCGTTGGTACTTCGTGACCCCAGAACTCCATCATCACGGTGCGCAGTTTGAAGCTCGGATGAAACGTGAGCCCATGGTCGATACTCCAGATGCGCTGATCAGTGCCGACCAGGCAGTGGCCTCCCTTGCGGTCGGCGTTGTTGGTGATCAGGTCGAACACCATGATCTTGCGCAGCTCTTCGTGGCTGGAATTCTGCTTCACGATGTCGAAGTACGTCACGTCCGGGTCGCTCTCGACGTAGTGCTGGACCATACCTATGCCGTAGGGTCCCTCTCTGAGCAACGTCAGCGGGATGTTTGGCCATCCCAACAGCCTGCTCAGTAGAAACGCGGCCCGCTCGCGCTGGTACAGCGTACCCGACGGGAAGTCCCACAGGGGGCGTTCGCCGTCCCTGGGCTTGTAAATCGCTCGGAGATACTTGCCGGGACCGGCGTCGATCCACACCAGGAACGTGTAGTTCGAACCCCAGGGCATCCTGTGGCCGCCGGTAATCTCACCGGACTCGAGCAGTGGACGTGCCTCGTCCTCGTCCATCTCGACGTGGGTCGCATCCTCGGGGACCGGAAAAACGACACGGTAGGACTGTCGGTTGCGGCGGGCCATACTGAGCGTATCGGCTGTCAGAACTCGGAGTGGATCACTCCGGGTCTGCCAGGTCCTCAGGGGTGAGCTTTGCGTGGCCGTTAACGCGGGCGCATCTGTGGCCGTCAGGGTCGACTGCCCTTCCGCACAGCGGACACAGTGGTCTCCCTGCAGCGCACACTCTCAGCGCCTCTTCGGAGAAGCCGCTGATCTGCTGCTTATCAGCCCAGACCCGGATTGTCGCCCGCTCCTCGTCCTCAGCATCGTGGGCGTCGATGATGAAGAGCCCTCGACCTGCGTCGTGACCTAACACCAGCTTCATCACCTTGAAGTCCAGGCTGGTCAGACCGGGCGCCTCCCGATCATTCGGTGGTCCCCCCGTGGGATCCTGCTCCTCGGTGAGGGTCGCCATCATCTGCTGGATGGCCAGGGCAAGCTGGAAGAGCTGCTCCTTCTCGATCCATATAGATGCCGAACTGCTGGCGCTGTCCACTTGGATCCGGAAAGTGCGCTGGCCCGGTTCGCCAAACGACTCCGCGCTCAGCTTCGATACACTTGTGAATTCGTTTCTGGCTCTTGGCATAATACTGCGGTTCATATTAGTCCTAAGTCCTGATCGTAGCAAGTAAGCTGGGCACGTTCTGCACACATAAGTGTGGAATCGATTGACCCGCTCGGATGCGCCTGGAAGGCTTCAGGAATTCCTCTTTGCGCAAATCAGTTGACCCGCGCGAAAACGCTTCGTTATACTTGAGGTTGCTATTCTTGACTGCATTGATCAACAAAACAGGAGAGACGCTTTTATGACCACACAAAAGGTCATCTCAAGGCAGACCGGAATCGAGGAATCCCAGTACAAGTGGGGCTTCGAATTCGATTACGAATCGGAGACTGCCCCAAGGGGCTTGTCCGAGGATACCGTCAGGTTCATTTCACACAAGAAGAACGAGCCCGAGTGGATGCTGGAGTGGCGTCTCAAGGGCTTCAGGCACTGGGAACGCCTCGACCTGGAAGAGCCGACCTGGGCGAACGTCACATATCCTGCGATCGATTTCCAGGACATGGTCTACTATGCAGCTCCAAAATCCCAGAACGACGGGCCCAAGAGCCTCGACGATGTCGACCCCGAGATTCTCGAAGCATTCGACAAGCTCGGCATCCCTCTTGAGGAGCAAAAGAAGCTGAGCGGCGTGGCGGTCGACGCAGTCCTCGACAGCGTTTCCGTCGCCACCACCTATAAGAAGATGCTCGAAGACGCGGGCGTCATATTCTGCCCAATCTCCGAGGCGGTCCAGAAGCACCCCGAGCTTGTGCAGAAGTACCTCGGGTCTGTTGTTCCATACACTGACAACTTCTACGCGACTCTCAACTCGGCAGTCTTCAGTGACGGCTCCTTCTGCTACGTTCCCCCCGGAGTCCGCTGCCCAATCGAGCTGATGACATATTTCAGGATCAACGAACTCGACTCAGGACAGTTCGAGCGTACCCTGATAATCGCCGACAAGGGCAGCTACGTCAGCTACCTCGAGGGCTGCACGGCCCCAATTCGCAGGACTCACCAGCTTCACGCCGCAGTGGTGGAACTTGTCGCTCTGGAAGACGCCGAGATCAAGTACTCGACCCTGCAGAACTGGTACCCTGGCGACAAAGAGGGCAACGGCGGGGTGTTCAACTTCGTCACCAAGCGCGGCGCCTGCCGCGGCCGTAACTCCAAGATTAGCTGGACGCAGGTCGAGACCGGTTCAGCGGTCACCTGGAAGTACCCGAGTGTGATACTCCAGGGCGACGACTCCGTCGGCGAGTTCTACTCGGTCGCACTGGTGAACAACTACCAGCAGGCCGACACTGGCACCAAGATGATCCACATGGGCAAGAACACCAAGAGCACGATCGTCGCCAAGGGGATCAGCGCCGGCAAGGCGCAGAACACCTACCGTGGGATGGTCAGGATCATGCCGTCCGCGTCTGGCGCGAGAAACTTCACGCAGTGCGACAGCCTCCTGATCGGCGACGAGTGCGGAGCGCACACCATTCCGTACATCGAGGTCAGAAACCCCACGGCCCGGATGGGTCACGAGGCCACCACGTCGAAGGTCAACGACGACCAGCTCTTCTACCTCCAGCAGCGAGGCATAGACCAGGAAGAGGCCAACTACATGGTCATCAACGGCTTCTGCCGCGGCATCTTCAAGGAGCTCCCTTTCGAGTTCGCCGCCGAAGCCAGCCAGCTCCTCCGCGTAAGCCTCGAAGGCACGGTGGGCTAGACCAAGTTCAGCTATGACTCAGGCCGAAATCGAGAATCACATAGTGACCGCTGAGCGCTTCCTCCGGCACGCGGAGGAAGAATTCGAGGCGGGCGATCTGCCACAGGCTTCTGAGAAGGCGTGGGGAGCAGTTGCCCACTATCTGAAGTCTGTTGCCAAGTTCCGAGGGTGGCGCAACAGGTCCCACTCCGACCTTAACTACATCGCCACTGACTTATCGTATGAGACCGACGATCCGAGAAGTATCAGGCGGCTATATGGGAGCGTGAGCAGTCTTCACCAGAATTTCTATGAAGATTGGCTCCCTGAGATATCTATTGCCGAAGGTATTGAGGACGCGCGAGAGATGATTCATGGTCTGGAGACTCGCACCGGACGACCTTTGGATCCACGACCCTCACAGGCCAACAGAAGTAGGCGACGCTAGGTGCCTTTTCAAGTGTCCTTATGGAAAAGATCCACAACGCAGTCTTCTCTTCAGACCGCCGATACCGCTACTGGCTGGAGGCGAAACTGTCCGACGCTGACGGTATCTGTATGTTCCTGATGCTGAATCCGAGCACTGCTGACGAGGTACAGTCAGACCCGACCGTGACGCGAGCCAAAGGGTTCGCACGGTCATGGGGCTACGGCACACTGTGGGTCTGCAACATATTTGGTCTCAGGGCCACCCAACCAGCGGTTCTCAGGCAAGACCCGGAACCGATTGGAGCCGACAACGACGAACACATCATGGATTGCGCACTCAAAGCCGACGAACTCGTCTGCGCATGGGGCAATCACGGAGAACACCTCGACCGGGGTTCGCACGTCATGAATATGCTGGAGAGTCATGCATCCGGTGTGAAAATGGGCCACCTTGGCATGACATTGAAGAATCAACCAAAGCATCCGCTCTACTTAAGGGCGGACACACCACTTAGCTATTTTGGGAACTTGAACTAGAAGGCAGGACTCACAAACGCAATGCTAGAAGTACGCGATTTACACGTTTCAATTGACGATACCGAGATACTGAAGGGGATAAGCCTCTCGGTCAGCGAGGGCGAAGTCCACGCAATCATGGGGCCGAACGGCTCCGGCAAGAGCACTCTGGCCAACGTCGTCGCAGGCAGGCCCGAGTACACGGTGACGTCCGGCGACATCCTGTTCGACGGACAGAGCGTCATCGAGTGGTTCCCCGAAGCCCGCGCCCGAGAGGGCATATTCCTTGCCATGCAGTACCCTGTGGAGCTTCCCGGCGTGCGAACGTGGCAGTTCCTCAAGGCTGCCGTCGATGCGCTGCGCAAGCACAAGGGCGAGTCCGAGCTCTCCGTCCGTCAGTTTGACAGGATGCTCGACTCGAAGCGTGAACTGGTAAACATAGACGACGACCTCGTGCGACGCTCGGTTAACGAGGGCTATTCGGGAGGCGAGAAGAAGCGGAACGAGATACTTCAGCTTGCACTCCTGGATCCCCGCCTCGCACTGTTGGACGAGACCGACTCCGGACTGGACATCGACGCGCTCCGCGTGGTGGCCGACGGTGTGAACTCGTTCAGGAGCCCCGAAAAGTCGATCGTGCTGGTCACTCACTACCAGCGCATCCTCAACTACATCGAGCCCGACTACGTTCACGTACTGGTCGACGGCCGCATCGTCCGCTCCGGCGGCAAGGAACTTGCGCTGGAGCTGGAGGAGAGGGGCTACGACTGGATCATCGAGGAGGCTGCGGTCACCGGGTAACCGTTGGTGACCAACCAAGCAACTATGACACAGACACTAGACACATATCGCCAATACGCCGACCAGTACTCTGGTCTGCCTTCAACAGGCCCTTCCTGGCTCAACACGCTCCGGCAGAAGGGCTATGACAACTTTTCGAGGCTCGGATTTCCCACTGCCCGAAAGGGCAACGAGGAATGGAAGTACACCAACGTAGCTCCCATCGCCAGGTCCGAATTTTCTCTCCCAACCCAGGCGAGCGCCCCTGAGATCGAAGTAATTCGAGAGGCTGCGCCGTGGGTGGACGACTGGAACACTCTGGTCTTCATCAATGGGCAGTACAGGAGCGACCTCTCCAATACTCACGAACCGGACAGCGTCACGGTTTCGAGTTTGCGGGATGCACTGAGTGGGGACGGCGCCGTAATCCAGCAAAACATCGGCACACTCGCCTCAGTCGAGGACGACGGCTTCTCCGCCCTGAATACCGCCTTCATAACCGACGGCGCTCTGGTACATGTGCCAGCAGGCACGCGCATGGAACGCCCGGTGCACCTGGTGTTCGTCACTTCAGACGAAGATAGCATCGTCGCCCACCCAAGGGTGCTCGTCGTTGCGGGCGCCGAATCAGAGTCGACCGTCGTCGAGAGCTACATAGGCCTCGGAGACAACACCTACCTCAACAATGGCGTCGCCGAGTTAGTTGTTGAGGAGGGGGCGCAGCTGGAGCACTATCGACTCATGGACGAGGGCGACTCGGCCTACCACGTAGGAGTCGCCAGGGTCCACCAGAAAGACGGAAGCAGATTCGCCTCTCGCGCCTTCTACAAGGGTGTCGGAATGGGTAGGCACGACCTGTACATTCACATTGGTGACGGCTGCTCGACCGACCTTAGCGGGCTGTACATAACGTCCGGCAACCAGCATGTCGATAACTTCATCAACATCGACCACACGAAGCCAAACTCAACCAGTAACCTCTACTACAAGGGAATACTCTCCGGCCGCTCAAGGGCAGTTTTCGGAGGCACGGTATTCGTTCGTGAAGGGGCGATGAAGACGGAGGCCCTGCAGTCGGACAAGAACCTGCTGCTCTCCTCGGACGCCGAGGTAGACTCCAAGCCTGCCCTGTTCATCTGGGCCGACGACGTGAAGTGCGGCCACGGTGCGACGGCAGGGAACGTAGACGAGTCAACCGTCTACTACATGCGCAGCCGCGGGATCGATCTGGAGACCGCCAGCCGCCTGCTCATATTTGGCTTCACTTCAGAGGTCATCGATACAGTTGACATACCAGAGTTGCACGACTACCTGGAAGAGTCGTTCCTCGACGCCATTCCGAAGTACGAATTTTCATTTTGAGGAACCGATCCACTGCCACCTCTCCCTTGATGGGTGAGGGTAGGTATTCACAAACCGTCATTCCCGCGGATGTCCTTCGACAAGCTCAGAGCCCGTCCCGGACTTGATCCGGGAACGAACGAACTGCCGGTTTACCTACCCCTGTAAGCCCTTGATGGGTGAGGGTAGGTGTGAGGATGATTATGAACGACCTTACTGACCTGTACGCCGAAGTTGTGATGGACCACAACCGCAGGCCCCGTAACTTCAAGAAGATCGACGATCCGGACCGCAGCGCAGAGGGCTTCAACCCTCTCTGCGGAGACCAGATATCCCTGTTTCTCACCATGAACGGAGAGGACGGTATCGAAGATATTGGCTACGTCGCTGTCGGATGCGCTATCTCCAAGGCTGCGGCGTCGATGATGAGCGAGGCAGTCAAGGGCAGAAGTTCCGAAGACGCAAAGAAGGTGATCGAGAACTTCAGGATGCTCCTGACCAGGCAAGCCGGCGACGACTTCGACTACGAGATACTTGGAGACCTCGAGATACTCGAGGGGGTCTCCGGCTACCCGACGCGAATTAAGTGCGCGACGCTGCCGGTGCATACCCTGGCATCTGCACTTCAGGAGTCGAAGAAAGAGACTGTTTCCACGGAGTAGCAATACCAACTGCTTCGGAGGAGGTGGAGACATGCACATACCCGTCAAAGTCGATTATGGAGTAAGAGCGCTGGTTGACCTTGCGCTTCATCACCAGAGCGCCCCGGTGCGGGCCAGCGAGATTGCCGGCAGGACGATGATTCCCGAGCCATACCTCGCGCAGGTGCTTCATGCGCTTGGGAGGGCCGGACTAGTCAGGTCGCAGCGGGGCAGGCAGGGTGGCCATACTCTGGCGATGGAGCCCGGCGACATCAGCCTGAGCAGCGTCATGGAGTGCCTTGGGCCGAGCGATAACCTGGTTGCGTGCCTGGTTGACCTCCGCGCCTGCATTCATGTGCCCACCTGCGCACAGCGGGAGGTTTGGCAGGAGGTTGAGCTTGCGGTCGACCAGATTCTTAGCTCCAGGACAATTGGGGACTTGGTGGACAGGAGCAACGCAATACTCTCGGCTTCGTCGACAGGCTCGCAACCATTAGACTTCTCCAACACTCAGAACTAGATTCCGTGCGTTTGTCGGCTTCAGCGTAGGTGACGAACGAGAAACGGTAGATACATCGATAGGTCAGATTCAGACTAGGAGCGACAATCATGGCATTCGTTAAGGTAGGCAAGGTTGAGGACGTACCGGCGGGGACCGCCAAGGTCTATGAAGTTGGAGACCGGGCCATAGCGGTCTGCAACGTTGACGGGGACTTCTACGCTATTGACGATGTATGCACCCATGACGAAGCACCTCTGGCTCAGGGATACCTCAGCGGCCACGAGATAGAGTGCCCCAGGCATGGCGCATGCTTCGACGTACGTACAGGCGACGTTACCGCGCTCCCGGCTGTCGTGCCGGTCGACACGTTCCCAGTGCGGGTCGATGGCGATGACATCGAACTCGACGTTTAGCCTTTTGAGCAATACTCACATCTCAGGGCTAATGCCCCGGAGCCTCGTACATGTTAGACGTTGAGAAGATCAGGCAGGACTTTCCCATTCTGAGTAGGAAGGTCTACGACAAGCCTCTGATCTACCTGGACAATGCGGCCACCACCCAGAAGCCGCGCCAGGTGATTGAGGCGCTCGTGGAGTACTACGAGCGATACAACGCCAACGTGCATCGCGGCGTACACGCGCTCAGCCAGGAGGCGACAGAAAGGTACGAGGAAGCGCGCGCCAATGTGGCCCGCTTTATCGGAGCCGATAGCTCCAACGAGATTATCTGGACGCGCAACGCGTCTGAGTCCCTCAACCTCGTCGCATATACGTGGGCCGAAGAGAACATCGTCGAGGGCGACGAGATCGTCGTCACTCCGTATGAGCACCACTCAAACCTTGTGCCATGGCAGAAGGTTGCTAGAGACAAGGGGGCGAAGCTCCGAATCCTGCCCATGCGGGAGGACGACAACAGCCTCGACATGTCGCGTGTGGACGAGTTCATCACGCAGAGGACCAAGCTGCTGGCGGTGGTCCACATGTCAAACGGCATCGGGATCGTCAATCCTGTCCGGGAGCTTGTGGACAAGGCGCGGGCTGTCGGAGCGACCGTGCTCATTGATGCCACTCAAAGCGCGCCCCACATGCCCGTGGACGTCAAGGCACTCGACTGCGACTTCCTTACCCTGAGCGGCCACAAGATGCTTGGCCCAACAGGTATTGGCGCGCTATACGGCAGGCAGGAAATCCTGGAGGGCATGGAGCCGTTCATGCGGGGCGGCGAGATGGTGCTCGAGGTCTGGTACGACCGCGCTACGTGGAACGACGTGCCTATGAAATTCGAGGCGGGTACGCCCAATATCGCCGACGCCATCGGTTTTGGTGCGGCGATCGACTACCTGGACAACCTCGGAATGGAAAACGTTCGAGCACACGAAATCGCCCTCAGCGCCTACGCATTGGATGCGTTCAAGGAACTCGAAGAGGATGTAGTCATCTTCGGCCCGAGAGACCCTGAAAAGCGTGGAGGGATCATCTCGTTCCACTCGGACATCGTTTTCTCGACCGTGATGGGATAGCCGTCCGAACTGGACACCACTGCACCATGCCGCTGATGCGAGAGCTCGGCGTAGTCGCGACGGCCCGTGCGAGCTACTACCTCTACAACACCGAGGAAGAGATCGACGCCCTGGTCGACTCTGTCAAGCGCGCTCTCAGGTACTTCTCGGATGGCGCTGGGTAACCTCGACGATATCTACCGCGACGATCTGATCCTGGACCACCGCCGGCACCCCAGGAACCCTTCCAACATTCCGGATGCCGACGTGATCGCTGACGGTGTGAACCCCTTCTGCGGTGACGAGATCCACCTTCAGATCATGCTCGACGACCAGTCTCGCGTGTCGCAGGTTGGCTTTCAGGGCGAGGGCTGCTCGATCAACCAGGCTACGGGCTCGATGCTCTCCGAAGCGATCAAGGGCCTAACCCTGGCGGAAGCCGAAGTGCTGTCAGGCAGTTTCCACCGTATGATGCAGGGGCCCGATCCCACACCGTCGGAGCTGGACAAACTGGGTGACCTGGGGTCCCTCGCGAAGGTGCGGGAGTTTCCCGTCAGGATCAAGTGTGCCCTTCTGGCATGGTCAACCCTGGAGGACGCCATCGAAGGCCGGGGGTAGGGGCAGGTTTCGATCCTGGCCCCTACTTATCCAGCCAAACTCGCGCCCAGTGATGATACTCGTAGGCGCTGAAGTTTGGGTGAAAGTCCCTCACGTGGTCACGCCAGGTCCAGATCGACTCTTTGGCTGCTGGCATGAACCTGTATCCCTGATCAAGAACGCGCTCCTGGATGCTTCGGATCAGAGAAGCACGCTTCTTGGAGTCGAACTCCACAGCCTGCGCCTCGATCAGTTCGTCAAGAACCGTGTCCCTATGCCCGGTCGTGTTCCAGATGCCCTCGCTGTGAAGAACGGGAAAGAGAAAGCCGTTTGGAGCCGTTATCGGCGCGGGAGGCCCAAGCATCATCTGGTACTCGCCGCCTAGCCAGACCCGCTCGCCGAACTCACGCCTGTTGACTATGTCCGTCTCGACCTCGAATCCCAACTCCTGAAGTTCCACCGAGATCGCGTGCGCGTGAGAAGTGTACGCCTCGCCAAAGTCCCCTACGGTGATGACCACTGGGATCGGGACAGTCACGCCCGCGTTGCGAAGTAGAGTCTTTGCGTCCGAGCGTCGATCGAAACGCCCGGCAATCTCATTCTGAGGAATCAACCACTCCGGCGATGCAGAAGAGAAGCCCTGACCGACGAACCCGAATCCTCCCCAGTGCTCTTCGATGGCCTTCATGGGCTCCATCCCGAGGATAGCCGCACGTCTGACCTCAAGGTTGTCGAACGGCGGCTCTGTTGTATTGAACGCGACCTCCGCCCCGACTCCGGGTTGGGGCACCTTGATGAAGGGCGCAAGGGGGAACCGGTCTGTGTAAGTAGTCCACTCTCCGGGGCTCATGTTCATGACATCGATCATGCCGGTCTGAAACGCGGCATTTCGTGTGCTTTCGTCAGGCATGATCAGGATGTTCAGCTTGTCCAGCAGAGGAAGGCCCTGCTCATAATAGAGAGGATTCGGACTGAATTCGTGCTTGTCGTCGCGAGCCGTACCGGCCAACACCCACGGCCCTGACCCAACGGTGGGACCGTCGCGAAGGTCGCCGTTCAGTTCTACGGCCTCCCTGGCTACAATCTTGGAATGCCCATCGGCGAAAGCCAGGAGTGCGTCAGCATCCGGGGAGTCCAGGGTGATCGCGATTGTGTGCTGGTCCAGTTGGCGAAGTTCGGCGACGTTGTAGAGCAGGGCTGAGTTGGGAAGCTCCGGGCCGGCTTGGCGCAGATAGCTGAAGACAACATCCTCCGCCGTGACCGCCCTGGCATATACCGGGCCTATGTCCTGCCACCGCGCGTCGGGCCTGAGTTCGAACCTGTACGTGGTTGGCGATTCCATGGTCCACGAGGTACACAGGTCGCACTCGACGGCAAGGCTCGGCAGGTTCACGTCCGACCCCGACTTGAGCCTCAGCAGACGTGAGTAGGCGATTCCCGGCCCCCACGTCGACAGGGAAGGGGAGACGTCCATGTGGACGTCCAGGTGGGCGATGTTCTCGGAGGTGGACAGGTTCAGAGTCCCACCGCGCCGTCTCGAGTCAGGAGTGGGCGCCGGCGTAGGGGTAATTGGGACAGGGGTGGCCGTACTGACTGGCGCCGGAGTCGGACTCGGAGTTGTCGTTGGCGGAGTTGGTGTAGTGGTCGGCTCGGGCGTCGCGGTGGGCGACGGGACAGCCGTGGCAGTCGGAGCTATCGTTGGCAGAGGCGTCGGTGTCGGCTCGACACTCTGACCGCAACCGGCGACGAAGGTCAGAAGCAGGCAACTCAGCACTGTGGACCAGATGAACTCCAGTCTCATGCAGACTCCGCTTCCAGTCTGTCCTTCAGGCCAGCGAATGCAGACCGTAAACGACCGATAGACCCGATTCCCTCACGAGGCAGAAATACTGCAGCCATGATCGTTGGAGGCAGGAAGAACACGGCGTGGGTGATGATGGCGAATCCGAATCCAGACTCACGGCTAACGCCGAACAGCTCGAGCACATAAACAACAGCAAACTCAAAGGTGCCTATTGCCGCGGGAGCCGCAGGCACGGCGGTGGCGAAATATATCGTCCCCATGATGACGGCGGTCGCGACTACAGGCGTGATTGACAGACTTATCGAATCTGCGATCATCCACGCAGTCACTCCGACCAGCAGCCAGTACACGAACGTAACTCCGGTGGAAGCCGCCAGACGGGTCCTCTCCCTCTCCAGGTCTTTCACGGCGCTCAGGAACTCTGCCAGAAAGGTGATTCGAGTCACCCACTCAACCCCAGCGCTGCTCCATGCAAGGATTCTGACGACCACCACCGATGCGACGGCAATGCCGATCGCTCCCCAGATGTAGAGCGTGAACCGCTCCATCTCGGGAATCAAGACCAGTGCGATTCCCAGTATCACAGCGCTGACGATTAGATCGAGAACTCGTTCCATTCCTACGGTGGCGAGCGCGACTGACGGCCGAACGTTATCTCGCAGTGACAGGATCGCTATCTGCACGGCCTCGGATGCCACCCTGACAGGTACTACGTTGTTAAGACCTATGCCAATGTTCTGCACGACGAACAGACGGTTTGTGGAGACGGTCCCGTCGACGAAGAGCGCTCGCCAGCGGACGGCCCGCAGGTAGTTTGCAACCATGAAAACGAGCGTAGCCAGGGCCATCATTGTGATGGATACCCCGGAAAAGGCATCCACGACCAGCCCCCAGTCCAGGCCCCTTACGGCGAGCCAACCCAAGAGACCGCTCGCAGCGACTCCCAGCCCGACTCTCGCGACCGTCAACACCCAACTTCTCAAATATGCCTCACATGACAACGCCCGCGGTGCGCGGGCGATTGCATTCTGAGCTAGTATAATGACCGCCAGGGACGATTGACCATAACAGAAGACTCCTGCGGGACGGGCGACTCTCCAGCATGTACATAGACAGCCACGTGCACTTGGACTCATTTTCGGACACAGAAGTCGGGGAGATACTCGGCCGCGCCCGAGATGTGGGAGTTCACGCCGTGATCTCGGCAGGAACGACTATACCCTCGACAGAGAGGTCTCTCGCGCTTTCGGCGAAGTACGACGGCTTCTTCTCAGGTGTGGGCATCCACCCTATGGACATCCGCGAGCCGTTCACAGACCAGACCTACGAGACTCTCAGGAACCTGTACTGGTGATGAGCGAGATTGGCCTGGACTTCATGGAAGGAGCGCCTGACCGCGCCATCCAGTACCCTGCCTTCAGGGAGCAGATTCGGCTGGCCCGCGAGCTCGAACTTCCAGTCGTGTTCCACAGTCGCGAATCTCACGACGAGGCGTTCCGCGTGCTGCGCGAAGAGCGTGCCTACGATGTCGGCGGCATCATGCACTACTTCCAGGGAGACTTCCAGACTGCGAAGAAGGTCATGGACCTCGGCTTCTACATCTCGCTTGCGCGACCCCTGCTGCGGCTCACGTACCTGCAGGAGGCCGCAGTCAAGGTTCCCCTGGAGAGTATCGTCCTGGAGACAGATGCGGCGCCCCAGCCATTCAAGTCCAAGCGCGAAAACTGGACAGAACCCAGGCACGTTGCCAACGTCGCTCAGACTCTGGCAGAGCTCGTGGAGGAAGTGGAAGAAGTCACGACGCGAAACATGCGTCACGTACTTGGCGCCAGGTGGGACACCATGCTCAGCTACCTGGAATCGGCAGAACATCTTTCGTGAGCCGCCTCGGGCCCGTCAGTCCCTGGTAACAAGCCTTTCGAGAACGAAGGCACGCGCACGATCTTCGTCGACGCTGAGAGCTATGGTCACGTTTCCATCTCCGTATTTAGCCTTCGTCCTGCCGCGATGCTCGCCATCCTCATCGACCGTAATCGATCCGTGTCTATACTGGAAGAGGTCGGCCGCCACTGCGGCGGCAACCGTAACCGGGTCGCACAGGACGTAGACGTCGCGCCCTGGGTGTGAATCGAACCACCCCTGCATGATCCGGGCCGATACCTCCTCGCCTTTCGAGGTGCCTGAACGCCAGTCAGTTCCGTTGCGGTCGAATCCCACGGCGTCTCCCACATCCAGGCCAACGAGAGTGATTGGAATTCCCGAGTCGAACACGATGCTAGCCGCATGAGGGTCGGCGTAGATGTTGAACTCGGCTGAAGGCGTCACGTTGCCAGGGACCTCGACGGCTCCCCCCATCACGTAGATGCGCTTCACATGTCTCATCTGTTCGGGTCCTCGCATTATCGCTCGCGCCACGTTGGTCAATGGACCCAGCGCGATGATCTCCAGCTCACCGTCAGCCTGTTCAGCGGCAGTGTGCATATGCTCGGCAGCCCGCGCTGCAATTGGCCTGGAGTCGGTAGTTGGCAGACGTGTCGTCAGACCACGTGGACCGTGGTAATGATAGGAGAACCTGTTCTTCACCTTCAGGGGTCTGTCTGCGCCCTTGGAGACCTGTATGTCAGGCCGGCCGAGATAGCTAAGCAGTCGTAGTGCATTTCGCGTTGTGTCAGCCAGGCGAGCGTTTCCCGCAACGGCCGTGACACTGCCTATCTGCAGCTCCGGCGAGTTGACTGCCATGACAAGAGCAATGGCGTCGTCGGTTCCTGTGTCTGCATCGATGATTACTTTCATGGCACTTCCTGTATGTACAACTTCGGTCTTACGAGAAATTCATCGCCGTCCGGCACGAGTGGCGAACGAATCCCACGCTTCACTGGACGTGTATTTCAGTTGCAATCCGAGCTCGCGCTTCAGCTTGTCCACACTGGCGGTCCACCTGTAGCTGATGAAGTCCAGCCCACATGCGGGGGCGTCTGACTGCAGACCGAGTTCCCATGCCAGCGAGGTGAGTGATCGCCACGCCACTGGAGGGAGCCTCAGCATCCTGCGCCCCATGACTACCGCCATTTGAGTCCAGCTGATGGTGCCGTCGCCGGCGACATTGTAGGTCCCCGCTGTCCTATCCTCCAGGCACTTCAGGATTATGTTCATCAGGTCATCTTCGTGGGTGAACTGCATTGGTGGGTCGGCATGGCCAACGCGAGGCAGGACCGGCTTGTGGAACGCATTGGCAATGAAGTTATCTGCGCGTGGCCCCATGACAGGACACCCACGCAGGATCGTGACGGCGGTTGTTGGACGCTCCTCAGCATACTCGGTAAGTAGCAGCTCGGCGGCTACCTTGTCCTCGCTGTACTGGAATCCCGGGATTGGCCGTACGGGATGCTCTTCGGTAAGAAACTCGGGATTGTCCGGGTGGGCTCCGTACACCGATGTGCTGCTCAGGTAGACGACGTGGGCCACGTCCGAGTTGCGACACGCCTCCACGAGGTGTTCTGTGCCCAGTACGTTCACCTTCCTGGCGTGGTCATGGTTGCGTCCGGGGTTGAGCACGTAGGCCAGGTGTGCGACCGCGTCGATGTCATGTTGGGCAAGAAGTGTGGGGAAGCGTTCGGTGACGTCGAGCTTCACGAATTTTGTACGTTCACCGTAGGTAGAGCTGGGTGCCCGAATGTCGGTCGCCAGGATGTAGCTGACCGAATCTCCCTCATCAAGGCGCTCGATGAGCCTGCTGCCGAGGTAGCCCGCGGCGCCTGTTACGGCAACTCGCAGCCGTCCGTCAGTCATCGGCGACTGTATCACTGAAGTCGAAGCTCAAGGTGCCCAGTCCCGGAGCATCGAATCCCATGCCGATCTTGTGCG
>JAGWBK010000021.1:71083-77701 GCA_021295915.1 Dehalococcoidia bacterium | reverse complement strand
CGTGTATGCTGCCATGGTCAGGCTGATGCTACGCCGACTGGCTGTCCCTACCTGAAATGACTTCTCAGACACCCTCTAACTTGGTTCCACGAATCAAGAGCATATGCGAGTACCTTAAGCCGAAACCTCTCCCCACTGTCAGTTTCAGAAGCCTCAGCACGAACATACTTTATGGATACATCTCTGAGCCGAATAAGGTTTTCGTAAGGAAACCATCGGCTTTCCCCTGTACTGTGCAATTGCACCTGCACCATGTCCCGATCCGCAATCCTACGGATGGCAAGTACAGTCCCCGTCCCAAGAGTCCTTCGAGTATTGGACTTGGGCATGTCCTGAACGATATGGCCTGGTTGAAAGCCGTTGCGCAGTTCCTCCACCTCATACCACTTAACGGTCTGATCTCGTCCCCACACTACTTTGACATTGACCGAGTCACCAATAGTCTTGTGATCTAAGACTATTCCCAAGCTACTCTGGCTGGCGTGTGAGACCCAGCAGTTTTGGCGGGGAATAAGTCTAGACTGCGACACCTCAGGCATTCTTGTCCTTTTTGTAGTCCATCCAAGTGTCCAAGGACTCAGGTGAGAGATACGGGTGAACCGTATTTTTCCAGTTGATGGCCCAACCTAGGTGATCGTGCCATTCTGCTGTGTCGTACCAGTCCTGCACCGCGAACCACAATGGCGGACCGCCTACGTAGGTTCTAAAAGGAGTATAATCTTCCCAAACCTGAAGTCTATCAGCCCACAAGGCAAAGATGTCCCCAGAGTCATTGCCATGGAAGTAGTGACGTGGCACTGAGGGTCTACTGTGCCCTTCTGCTGCCCAACCTAGGTAACTCGTCCAGTCTTCATCAGCATTCAATCCGACGCGAAATACCACATAGGAAGCAAAAGAGTGGAACCCGCGTTCCCACAGAGCAAGGTCGTCCCAGTCCCTAAACCAAGCTTCTTCAATAATCTCATCCGCCTGATACTCCAGCCGTTGCTGTATCACTTCGTAGGCTGCATCTCGACTCATCACATTAGGACTTGAGTACGTCCACCAACGATTGAGCCAGTCGGACCATACAGAATACTCCCACCACTGTGGAGTGGCTGCCCATAGATCACGAAACTCCAAGAAAAGAACCAAGCTCTTCCCTGTCCACTCTTGGTCGTGCAGCCAAGTTAACCAATTCGATAATCGCTTTGAACTGAATTCAGACAGCAACCCGTAGATCTGGTCACGCTCAGCAGCAGTTGCATAGTCTATATCCGAGACCAATTCATCCAGGCGGAGGTCTATTGGGCGGATCTCCGTATCCTCGTTTGCGTCGTACAGCGCCTCTACAAGGTCGCCGTCATACTCTGCGAGGGGCTCTGGTTCATCCGGTAGAACTGCTTCTTCACCAAGACCGTCTAGTGAAAGGTCGAGGTCTGTCTCCGGTTCACTGCCTGCTTGCCAGTACGAGATTCCATCGTCGTCGATGATTTGATTCTCTTCACGGTCCGTATAGACACTCGGAGTATCAGCTACATTCTCTACACGAATCGGCAGGCTTACTGAATCGCTATCATCGTCAACCGATTTTCCCCTATTGTCTTCAGTTGCGACATCGATCATCTGCAGTTGAATACCTGCAGAAACAGGGAGCTCAGTAGTCCCTTGAGCGTCACTCACCTGATCAGACCAAGGATCGTCCTTTGAGGGGCCCGCGCTGGTCAAATCGGCAAAGTCACCTGCGATCCATGGTATCAGCCATTTACACAGCAGTCTCAACTACAAGTCAGTAGGCGCGATACTCTACATGGGCACTTTAAGATATTGGTCCTTGGGAGTCCTCGTTAGGAACCAAAGACAGAAAGCAGACTAGTCAAATAGGGTGTTAATCCCAATGTCGTCACACATTGATCTGATACCCACATATACTGGGGCCTTTAGGCCCCTTCTTCGGTCCCGGGGACAGGTACCGGGCCGATGCAGTAGTAGGCGCAATTATCGAGCAGGCGCTGAATGACGTCCGGGGACGTGCTGCGTGTCATGGGCCATCTGCTGGAGAGATCGGCGCTGATCTCCTCGGCGTTCATCGGATCGTTCGAGTTGCCCAGAAGAATGCGGAATATGGCCTCCTTCATGGGTGTATCGGGCAGAAGGAAGTCCTGCTCATTCGAGCAGTGGCCGACAATAATGTCTATGAAGTCCTGCTGGTCCGACGTGGCGATCTCGTCGTCCGCGTAGCCCTGCCGGCACATGTAGCAAAGCCGGTTGGCTACAAGAACGGGCAGAGAGCGCCGTGACGCCTCAGCGCCCTCGGGGTCGATAAAGTAAGGACGATACTGGGGGCCTTCGGCCTCGGGCCGCGTGTCACTAGTCATCAAAAAACATCCTCAGGCCAGTCTAGCATTTGCACCTCGACGGTCTCTCCCGGCTCCTTGGCGGGGAGGTCCTCTGGACACACAGCGAGTCCGTTGGCGCCTGCCATGGAGGTGAGCAGATTTGAGCTCTGATTGCCGGTCAACCGGGCGCGGTATGCGCCGTTATCTTTTGTAATCATTGCACGGGCGTAGACGCGGCGACCGTCGGTATTGTAGATCGGCTCGTCCAGCACCGCCTCGATGCTCGGCTTCTGGAACCCGCTCTTCCCCATCATCTTGTGAATGGCGGCCCGGCCGAACTGCTCGAAGGTCACCATCGCGCTGACGGGATTGCCCGGCAGTCCCAGGTGCGGGACCTTCCTGCCGTCTTCAGCGTGCAGCAGTCCGAACGCCAGCGGCTTGCCGGGGCGCATCCGCACCGACCAGAAGTCGATCTGACCATGCTGGGCCAGCACGTCCTTCACCATGTCGTAGTCGCCCTTGGAAACTCCGGCCGAGGTGATAAGCAGGTCTGCCTTCAGCCCTTCGGCGAGCTTGGAGTTCATGGAGTCCAGATTGTCTCTCGCGATTCCGAGCTGCAGGGGAACTCCGCCATACCGCCGGACACTGGCCGCAACAGAGTAGCTGTTCGCGTCGTATATCTTGCCCGGAGCGTACTCGTCACCGGGATAAAGAAGCTCGTTTCCGGTGGACAGTATGGCAACCACCGGCCTGCGCACGACATTGACAGTGTCGAACCCCAGCGAAGCGAGGACTCCGATCTCGGCGGGCCTGAGTGTGGTGCCCTTGGAGAGCACCAGCGTGCCGCTGCGCACGTCCTGGCCTGCTGGTCGTATGTCTGCGCCGAGAGTTACAGGGAAGCGGACTCCGATCTCGTCCAGTGATTCACCTGAGTTGCGCCGGTCTATTTCGTCCGTGTCCTCGAACGGAACGACGGTGTCTGCGCCGGGAGGAATTGGAGCGCCGGTCATAATGCGAACGGCAGCGCCTGGAACGACGGTGTCTTTCGGAATGTCTCCGGCGGTGACCAGGCCGACTACCTTGAGGGTGGCCGGTGAGTCCTCCGATGCTTCGGTGACATCGGCCGCCTGAATCGCGTAGCCGTCCATTGCTGAGTTATCGAGAGGAGGGATGTCGTGTACAGCCCTGGCGTGCTCGGCGAGTACCTGGCCAAGCGCGTCGAGCAACGGCACTCGCTCGGTCTCAAGGACGCTGAAGTTTCCCAGAATCCGCTCAAGCGCATCTTCCACGCTCAGCATTGATTCGTGGTGGTGTCTGTGTCCATGTTCGTGGGGGTGCATTCTTCTTTTACGCCCCTTGGCTGATCTGTAGAACTGAAGAGTCGGGGTGGCGTGTGTTCTCGGTGTTCACACTCACCCCTATCCTCTCTCTGAAAGAGATGGGGTCTGTTGGTCGGAGTTACTGCTGTTCGTTTCGCTGGTCTCGGAGGTACTGGTAGATGCTCTCGATGGTGCCGTCTTCGCTGACCCTGAAGGCGACGCCGCCGCGCTCGGCCTCGATCACTGACATCGCAATCTCCCAGCCCTGGTAGGCTGGGCCAAGGCGGCAGTCATCAGGAACGAATACGTTGTCGAACGTCACCCTGCGCTCGCTGCCCATCAGCACCCGCATGGTGCGTATCTCCAGTCCGGGGCTGTTGGCGTCGACCATGAAGACTCCAAGATTGGAGCGCCGTGGACGGTCGGGATCAGTGTTGGCCAGGGTGATCAGGTAATCAGGGTCGAACCGGCCTGTGATGAACGCCTTCTCTCCGGTGATCCGCCATCCGTTCTCTTCAGGAACGGCGCGCGTGTTCACTGCTGCGAAGTCGGAGCCGGATTCGGGCTCGTTGAAGCACTGCCAGGTGATGGACTCACCCTTCAGGCAAGGTGGAATGTAGCGCTCTTTCTGCTCTTCGGTCCCCCATACCATCATCGCGGGCACCCAGCGATTGTTGTCGCCCATGCTCGGAAGCGGCAGGTTGCGCATCTCTTCCATGAGGACGACGTCGAAGCCCGCTGTCAGACCACCGCCGCCCAGATGCCTGGGCCACGAGGGCGCAAGCCATCCCTTCTCGCCAAGCTCTCGCCTGAAAGTCTTGACCTTGGCCTGGTTATCCGCATCGAGCGGACTGCCATCCGGCGGAACTTTCAGATCGCGAGGAAAGTGTTCCTGTAGCCAGGCGCGAGCCGCCAGGCGGAATGCCTGTTGCTCCTCAGTGTACGGAGATCGAAAGTCCACGTATTCCCCCCTGCGATGACGCGCGACTTGCAGAGGCCGCACTATCGACACCCTATTTTATATACGCGGGATGGGGTTGTCGAATTGGAAATATCTGAACCGTGATTTATGTGATCGGAGGATTCTCTCAATTGCCGGATTGGTCTGCGCACTCGGTACGCAATCATGCCAATCCTTAAGTCATAAGAATCAGAGTTCAGACAGCGAGCAACGGGAAGCCGTGGGATGCTAGATCCTGCCCCGGAGCCTGGGATCGAGTACGTCCCTCAGACCGTCGCCGACGAAGTTGAACGAGAGCACCAGCAGGAAGATCGCGACTCCGGGCGCAAACGACAGCCACGGGGCGCTCCTGAGATTCACGAATGCCAGGTTGAGCATGCTGCCCCATGTGGCTATTGGGGGCTCTACGCCAACACCGATGAAGCTCAGGCCGGCCTCTCCAAGTATCGCGAAACCCATGCCCAGGGTCGCCTGGACGATAACCGGCTGAATCGAGTTGGGGACCATGTGGAACAGCAGCATACGCCAGGGGGGCGTACCGATCATGCGGGCTGCCATGAAGTACTCGCGCTCCTTCACTGAGAGCGCCTGGCTTCGCACCAGCCGGGCCTGAGTGGTGAACAGGTTTATCCCGAGCGCAATGCTCACGGTCAGCACGCTCCCACCCATGACGAGCAGCAGCAGCATAGCGAACAGCAGCCCGGGCACGGCTATCATCGCATCGATCATCCGCATGATGGCGTGGTCGATCCAGCCGCCCGCGTACGCCGCGATTATGCCAAGCGGCACGCCAATCACAATTGCCACCCCAACGGAGAGCAGACCTACGATGAGCGACACCCTCGCTCCGTAGATCAGGCGCGACAACTGATCGCGTCCCACGTGGTCAAGACCGAGGGGATTCTCCAGTGACGGCGCCTTCAGTGAGTTTATCGGGTCGATTGCCAGCGGGTCAGCCGGCGCGATCCAGGGTGCGAATATCCCGACGACAAGGATCAAGCCGATATAAGACAAGCCTATGGCTGACAGCTTGTGCTGCAGAAGCTGCTTGATGTTGTCGCTCGGAAGCGCTTCCAGCACTCTTCCGATAGTGCCAGTCCTAGCTGTGGCGGAGCCGCTGTCCCTCATTGCTCGTACCTGATCCTGGGATCGAGGTAGGCGTACATAATGTCGGTCAGGAGGTTGGCGACGAGAATGGCGACCGCGGACATCATGACTATTGCCTGGATCACGGGGAAATCAGAGCGTTGAAGCGCGAACACCGCAAGCCGTCCCACTCCCGGCCAGCTGAACATGGTCTCGATGATCACTGAGCCGCCCAGTATGTTGCCGAGCCTGAGTCCCAGGATGGTGACCACGGGAAGCATGGAGTTCCTGAGCGCGTGCAGCCAGATGACTCGACGCTCGAACAGACCCTTGGCCCGTGCCGTTCTGATGTAGTCCTCTCCCATCACCTCCAGCAGAGACGAGCGCGTCTGGCGCATGATGGTAGCGGCGCCGTTTAGCCCCAGGGCGAGAGCGGGCAGGGCCATGTGCCTCAGCCCATCTATGGGGTGTTCCCAGACCAGCTCCGACCCGAACACCGGCAGGATGCCCAGGGTTACGCCAAACAGCAGAATCAGCATGAGCGCAAACCAGAAGTCCGGCATGGCAATGCCGAACATCGCGCCGCTGGTGGCGACCATGTCTGTTATCGAGTTGCGCTTGAGCGCAGCGATGACCCCCGTGGCGAGTCCCAAAACGAGCGACACGATGAAGCTGGCAGCGGCAAGCTGCAACGTGTGGGGCAGTCTCGACGCGAGCTCTGAGGTCACGGGGCGCTTGTTCTGGAAAGACCTGCCCCAATCACCGGTGACCATGCCTCCGAGCCAGCTCAGGTACTGGATGGGCAATGGACGGTCCAGGCCGAGCTGGCGCATCATGGCCTCGCGGATCTCCGGAGTCAGCGCCTCGCTATCCTCGCCCGCCATCGAGTAGATGGGGTCGTTCGGAAGCACCCTCATCAGCAAGAAGATCATCA
>JAGWBK010000021.1:63347-70972 GCA_021295915.1 Dehalococcoidia bacterium | reverse complement strand
AACGGGCTGAACGGGTTCCATGGTAGGGGCGGTTCGCTACCCGCCCCTACGTGGGTTCCAACGGTAAGGGTGAGATATGTAGGGGCCAGGTTTGTGACCCGCCCCTGCATAACCTACTGCTCCAGCCAGACGTCGTGGATCTTGACAGACGCGTCGGACGGGTACTTGACCCACTTCGCGTCAGGGAACTCGGCCCACATTACGCTCGATTGTACGAAGTGGTACGACGGATTGGCCGCGGTGCGGACTCCACCGAGAACGTTCTCCATGTAGAGCCGCTGTGCCTGCTGGTACAGGTAGTTCTGGTCCGCGGGGTCAAACGTCTGCGCGGCCTTCTTCACGAGGCGGTCGATCTCGATCTGGGCATCGCTGGTGCCGTAGCCGCCGTTATTCCAGTATCCGCCGTAGCCGAGGTAGGAGTTGAACGTTCCCGACGGGTGCGGCCTAAGACCGAACCCTCTCAGCGAGAAGCTGGCCTCCTTGGTAACGAAGGTGCGCTTGGCCTCGTCACCACCTCCGATGTCCATCTCCACCTTGAACCCAACAGCTTCATAGTACGCTTTGGAGATCTCTGCGCGGCGTATGTTGTTGGCGCTGGACGACGTAGTAATGGTGATAGGTTGCTCGGGCAGATCGTGGCAGCCAAGAGCCTTCTGCTCTTCGGTGCACGTGAACGCTGACATCATGCTGATTGGCAGGGAGATGCCCTTCTCGGCTGCGTACTCTTCGAGCAACTCTTTGGCCTTCTCCGGGTTGTACGCAAACGGGTACTCATCCTCAGGAACCTGGAAACTCGCTGCGTGAGCGGGCGGTACCAGCGAGCCGCGATAGGGGAATCCTTCACCACCACTCATCGCCTGGTTCCACGCGTGGCGGTCCATAGCCATCTGTGCAGCCTGGCGCACCCTGATGTCGTCGAAGGGCGCCCTGGCGGCATTGAAGTGGTCCATCCTGGGACCGGCGAATCCCTTGAATTCCTGTATGCCGGGCACGGAGCGGGACGCCGCTATTGCGTCCAAAGCCGATTGGGATATGCCCGCGAGATGAATGTTATCGGACTGCAAAGCCGCTGCACGCACCTGGTCATCCGGGATCACAACCCACCGCCAGCCATCCAGATATGGTAGGCCATCACGATGGTAGTCCTCGAACTTCACATAGTCTATGTGGCTGCCGGAGACCCACTCATCAACCATGAACGGGCCGGTCGACACGGTGCCATTGGCTTCCAGGTCATCCTTGCCGCGCTCATTGAACGCCGTCGGTGAGACCGGCATTCCAGCGGTCATGCCGAGGTTGGTGATAATGGGCGCGAACACGTCACTGGTTGTAATGGCAACCGTCAGGTTATCGATGACTTCAACGTTCTCAATGGCCTGAATAGCGGGACGGGTAACCGCGCCGTTGTTCTCGTCCAGAACGAATTCGAGGCTGAACTTAACCGAGTCGGCGTTAACCTCCGTTCCATCGTGGAACAGGATGCCCGGCTTAAGGTCAAACGTGATTGTCTTCTTGTCCTCACTCATTGAGAACGACTCGGCGATAGACTTCTCAGGCCTCCACTCGGAGTCCGGGCCGTACGCCGTGAGCGGATCGCCCACCGTCATGCACCACGCAGCACACGCTCCACCGCTGTAGGTGAGGTGGAACAAGTGCTCGACGTTAGGGGCAAGACCGTACATCAGGATGCCGCCATAACGGTCATCCATGCCCATCATGTCGGTCTCGACCATGGCTGGTGTGGGTATGGCCATTGCAACAGCGGACTGCACCGCAGCCTCGATGTCTGCCTGGGTAACGCCGGGCCTGTCGGCCAGCGCCCTGCCTATGGCTTCAGAGACCTCGGCCTCGGTCAGGCCGGGGGTCTGCTGCGTGAGAGCTTCTGCAATGGCGCTAGCCATCTGGCCCTCGGTCACACCAGGCCTTTCAGCCAGTGCGCCGGCAATGGCATCTGCGACCTGGGCCTCCGTGACACCAGGCTGGGCCTCAAGCGCCCTGGCAATGGTGTTGGCTACCTGGGCCTCGGTGACGCCCGGCTGAGCTGCCAACGCCGACTGAACGGCCGAGGCGACATCTTCTGGAGTCGCTCCTGCCGGCTGTGAACTCATTGCGTTCTGGATAAGGGCTGCAAAATCTGGAGTCGGCTCCGGAGCAACCGTCTCACTGCTCGAACAGGCTGCAGCCAATAGCGACAGCATCAACGCTGTCACCAGAATCATCACCAATCGCGTACTTCTCATTCCAGCCTCCTCGTTGCTCTACAAGCCGAGATCGTAGCTATTCATGTGCCTCTCGACCATTCATTGGCGGCCAGTATACGACAAAAGAGAGAGAATGTGATTTTCGGCAAGAAGCGGGAACGGTGTAAGCTTCTGGTGCAATCGAACCGACCCCGTATCGTAGTACGGGCAGGCGTTGGGAGACTCTGAAATGAACAGGTTCCTCATATTCAGAACTATGGACTTGCAGGCGCGGGAGGCGATGCTTCAGCGCATCGAGCGACTTACGGAACTTCCCCTCCTGCTGTTGTCCTTCGCAATGATTCCGTTGCTGCTCGGCCCCCTGATGTGGGAACTCTCAGACTACGATGAGGGGCTTTTCTTCACGCTTGACGTGTTCATATGGGCGTTGTTCGCAGCAGACCTCATTGCGAAGCTGGCAATAGCCCCGGACAGGGTGGCATACGCAAGGCGCCACTGGCTGGAAGTGCTTATCGTTCTGATCCCATTCATTCGACCCCTGCGAATTCTACGCCTGTTCATGTTCGGTGCGCGGGCGTTTGGCGGCGCGAGGCGGCTGGTCAACGTCGACTTCCTGCTTGTGTACGCGATTGGCATGGTGATCGTCGCGGCCACGTTTGTGACTTCGGTCGAGCGGGGCCACGATTCGATCACATCGTTCCCCGACGCGCTGTGGTGGTCTTTTGTGACAGTGACTACTGTCGGCTACGGCGACCTGTCGCCGGTCACACCAATTGGACGCGCGATTGCAATTGTGCTCATGCTGGTCGGAATCGGGCTGTTCGGTGGTCTGACGGCAAATCTGGCATCTGCGATCGTAAAGTCCGAGGACAATGTAGAAGACAAGGTCGACGCTCTTCTGGAGGAGGTACGCGAGCTTCGCACGCAGGTCGGAGAACTGGGGACGGTCACCGAGGACCCAGTCCAGCCCACAGCTTCGCCAGGGCCCTCGTTCCTTCAGGGGTTTTCATTGCCCGGCACCGCTAATATAATCCGAGGGCGGTTATCAGGAGCCATCAACAGGCTGAGCCGCAGGCGCGCCTCGGGGGAAAGAGGCGCCCAGCAACCCGAATTAGCAGTTGAACCCAGAGGTGTAGATATGCCCGATGCACAGACGTTCCGACAGGCGTGGGGGAAGTTCGCTACCGGCGTCTCCATCGTCACCACGGCCGATTCGGAAGGCAACGTGCACGGAATGACCGCCAATGGGATCAACTCAGTGTCGCTTGACCCGCTGCTGGTACTGGTGTGCGCAGGCCACACGACGACTTCATATCCCCTCATCAGGGACTCCCGCCGCTTCGCCATAAACATTCTCAGCGAAGACCAGCAGGACATAGCCGCATACTACGCCCGTCCCACCGACCAGAAGACCGGCGACCTGGATATCGACATTAGGCAGACCGAGCACGGGGGGTTTACTGTGGAGGGCAGCCTGGCGCAGATGGACTGCCGCGTGGTCACCGAGCACGAGGCCGGCGACCACACGATCTTCATCGGCGCGGTCGAGGAGATCAACGTCTCCGACGGAAGGCCGCTACTCTTCTTCGAGGGACGCTTCGGTCAGATAGCCGAGGGGTAGGGGCAGGTTTGAAACCTGCATCTACCGGTTGCGCCAGCTCAGGGCTTGGTCCACGATGTCCAGCCCGGCCATCTCGCTCCATGCGGCGAGCATCTGCCTGCTGATCGGACCGGGTATCTCATCGCCCACCGTGCGCTTGTCCACTGTGCTGACAGGAAGCAACTGGTAGCTGGAGCTTGTCATGAATGCCTCATCGGCTGTGTAGGCGTCGTACGGCTGCAGGTCCTCTTCAACGACCTCAATTTGAAGCTGCTCGGCCAGTTCGAGCGCGACCACCCGCGAAATGCCCTGCAGGATGCTGTTGTCCTTGGACGTCCTGATGACATTGTCCGTGACGATGAAGAAGTTGGACGCCACGCTCTCCGTAATGTTGCCCCGCTGATCGAGCATGATGGGATATGCGTGAGGATCGACGTCAGCGACCTGGAGCTGCGCCTGGACGAAGTTACCCCGGCTGTAGTGCTTGGCCTTTGGGTCAATCGAATCGCTGCTGTAGCTGCGCGCACTTGGGATTACAGTCGCGGCGCCCACCTCATAGTAGTGCGCGTATGAGGCAAAATCGACGGGGGTTACGATGTTGACGACGGCTGGTGTGAGGTCGTCTGTGACGTTTCCCTGTGAGCCTGTGGTCGTCGCACCTCGTGTTACAACCTGCCTCACCATGAAGTCGCCGACCGATGCGCGCGCCTCTTCATTGCGCTGTACGAGTTCAAGAGTCACCTCCGTCATCTCGTCCTGGGTCATGCCGGCGTCCATGCGGGCGTACTGCAGCGATCTGTAGAGCCTGTCCATGTGGTCTTCAAGTCGGAAGACCTTGCCATCGAAAGTGCGCTCGACATCGAACACAGCGTCCCCCATGGTAAAGCCGCGATCGAACAGGTCGATCACTACCTCGTTGTTCGGGACCCACTCGCCGTTGAAATAAGCCGTGAACTCTGACATTCTGCACCTCCAGTTACCGTATCCAGCGATACTTCTTCGTGACTGATCGCGATTGTACCAGTCCCAAACGAATTCCGGGCGGACATCCTGCCGACACCGCTCTTTGGCTGTATGGCACCCGAGTTTCGTCTAACGTGCGAGGGCCAGAAACCCAGGCGACGGCTCCTGCACTTTCAGCATCTCTGACTTCTGTGCTACGCTGTAGTCGGTGGCATCACCCAGAGCTCCTTCGGTCGCCCCTTGGTACCCCAGTTCACCCTCCGGTTCCTCCCCTGCTTCCCTACGGATCTCCTAAGGCGTATTTACGTCCGGTGAAGTGCCGCCTCCGTCTAATAGATCTGTAGTAGTTGCTATAAATAGGAGGAGATCAAAATGATGAACTACCAGGACAGAACCTTGACGTGCGTAGAGTGTGGCAATGGGTTCACCTTTTCCGCTGACGATCAGGCCTATCATGCCGAGAAGGGCTACACGAACGAGCCCAGGCGCTGCCCGTCCTGCCGCCAGGCGCGACGCGGTCAGCGTGACAGGGGTGGATTCGGCGGCGGCGGATTCGGTCAGGATACACGGGAAATGCACCCGGCAGTATGCGCCGAGTGCGGCAAGGACACCACCGTACCTTTCAGGCCTCGGGGAGACCGCCCGGTCTATTGCAATGACTGCTTCAGGAGCCGCCGCTCACAGGCCCCGTCAAGACGATTCTAGATCTACACCGGCCCCTTAACACTAGGAGAATTCTATGAGACTTTGGCCATTCGCCAAGCGGGCACGCAAGCTTACAAACCAATTACAGCACGCGTTGTTGATGAAATTTGGCGTTCAGGCCGGGGACTCCTTTGATATGCGCTACGTGTCCAAGCGTGGCAGGCTTGGCTCTGGGCCAGTGACGCGGGTCTGCATTTTCAATCCGACCCTGCTTTCTGCCCCAGAGCTCGCGAAGTGCACTTATGAGAATCTCATGGATCTGGGTAAGGGCCTGCTCTTTACCGGCCATATTTTGGAGAGCATTGAGTTTTCGAGCGCCGACTCAGTCATTCTCTACGATCGCCGTGCATAGGTTCAGAGCTTCCTAATAGAGACCTCGAACCAGACTGAAACAGCTTCGGCAACGGGCCGATTTCTTGACAACGTAATTTGCCCGTTGCTACGATTTCGATTGCTCAAATCCCTTCCTGTAGTGAAACAGGCTGATGCTGGTTCCCCCCTTGGACTTCGATTCGTCGTCCCACTTTGTCTTAACAGGGATTTTGGCGTGGGGCGGACACCCGGAGTTGTCCCACGTAAAGTGTCTGCGTTGCCGTGGGTGTGACAGGGAGTACCCTGTCGAAGCCCTCAATGCGTGCGATTTCTGCTTTGGACCGCTGGAAGTAGAGTACGACTACAACAGCATCTCCAGGGTAGTGAGCCGCGAAAGCATCACAGAGGGCCCCAACACCATGTGGAGGTACCACGACTTCCTTCCGGTTGACGCGGACAAGGCACTCGACATGGGCACGGGGTTCACGCCCCTGATTCATGCAAAGAATCTCGGCCGCCGGCTTGGACTAGAGAACCTCTACATCAAGAACGACAGCGTCAACCCAACGTTCTCTTTCAAGGACAGAGTCGTATCGGTCGCGGCCGCAAAGGCGCTGGAGTTCGAGTTCGACACCCTGGCGTGCGCATCGACCGGCAACCTGATGGGATCGGTCGCCGCACACGGCGCCAAGGCCGGCGTCCCGACGATGGTCTTCTTCCCGGCAAACCTGGAGAAGGGCAAGGTCCTGGGCGCAGGCATCTACGGCGCGACACTGATCGCGGTGGACGGCACTTACGACCAGGTCAACAGGCTTTGCAGCGAGCTCGCCGACAACCACCGGTGGGCCTTCGTCAACGTAAACATGCGACCTTACTATGCAGAGGGCAGCAAGACCCTCGGCTACGAGGTCGCCGAGCAGCTCGACTGGCAAGCCCCGGACCACTGCATAGTGCCGGGCGCGTCGGGTGAGCTTTTCACCAAGATACACAAGGGCCTGACAGAGATGGTCGACGTTGGGCTTATCGACGAAGTCGACACCCACATGCACATCGCCCAGGCTGAGGGATGCGCTCCCATAGTCCAGGCATACGACAGGGGCGACACTGAAGTGCTGCCCGTTCGCCCGGACACAATTGCGAAGTCTCTAGCGATCGGCAACCCGGCATCGGGGCCATTTGCGCTGAGGACGATCAAGGAGTCGGACGGCTCCGGGGTGATCGCGCTGGAGAGCGAGGTCGCCGAGGGCATTAAGCTGCTCGCCGAGACCGAGGGCATATTCACAGAGACTGCTGGCGGCGTGGTGATCTCAGGGCTTAAACGCCTGATCGAAAGGGGCCTTATAGGCTCCGAGGACGTCACCGTCGCCTACATCACGGGCAACGGCCTGAAGACGCTCGAAGTCGTCGAACCGGTCGTGGAGACGGTCCAGATTGCGCCCACTTACGACTCGTTCGAACAGACAATGGCGGCGAGGGCCAGGTAGTTTCGCCGGGCTGAAGGAGGCGAGGGATGGCTAGAAGGCGCGTCAAATTCACATTCCCTACCGATCTGATCACAGACCCGATCATCTACGAGCTCGGACACCGATTCAAGGTAGTCACCAACATACGGCGCGCCGATGTCCGTGAGGACATGGGGTGGGTCGTACTGGAGCTCGAGGGCTCCGAAGACGAAGTAGCCAACGGTCTCGAATGGGTCACGAGCACCGGTGTACGTGTAGACCCCGTAAGCGGCGACGTGATCGAAGGCTAGACTTCACACAAGATTCCAAAAAGAGGTTTGGGAGGTCCCAACGGATATGGCTATTACGGTGAGGATACCGACTCCGCTTCGCAGAGTTACG